>NZ_PGUB01000139.1:0-9049 GCF_002924285.1 Aquimarina sp. I32.4
GCAGGAGTCGTAACCCCAGTAAGTTCAGGAACGACCGATATTACGTACACTGTGACTGATGGAAATGGGTGTACCTCTGCATCTTCCGCAGTCCATACAGTAACGGTAAATAGCTTACCAACGGCTGCTGCAAT
This sequence comes from Aquimarina sp. I32.4, assembly GCF_002924285.1. Taxonomy (NCBI): domain Bacteria; kingdom Pseudomonadati; phylum Bacteroidota; class Flavobacteriia; order Flavobacteriales; family Flavobacteriaceae; genus Aquimarina; species Aquimarina sp. I32.4. The sequence continues at coordinate 135 of NZ_PGUB01000139.1, forward strand.
TACAGGCGCTACGGCAGTCTGTATGGGAGCAACAATCGATTTAACCGAAGGTACGGCAGGAACGATAGTTTGGAGTTCTTCTAATCTGGCAGTTGCTACGATAGACGGATCAGGAGTGGTAACTCCCGTAAGTGCTGGAACCACTGATATTACCTACACTGTAACTGACGGAAACGGATGTACTTCTGCATCTTCCGCAGTGCATACAGTAACAGTAAACGACTTACCTACGGCAGCCGCAATTACAGGTGCTACAGCAGTCTGTATGGGAGCAACCATCGATTTAACCGAAGGCACCGCAGGAACAATAGCATGGAGTTCTTCTAATCTGGCGGTTGCTACGATTGATGGAGCGGGAGTAGTAACTCCAGTAAGTGCTGGAACCACCGATATTACCTACACTGTAACTGATGGAAACGGCTGTACATCTGTATCTTCAGCAGTCCATACAGTAACGGTAAATAGCTTACCAACGGCTGCTGCAATTACAGGCGCTACGGCAGTCTGTATGGGAGCAACAATCGATTTAACCGAAGGTACGGCAGGAACGATAGTTTGGAGTTCTTCTAATCTGGCAGTTGCTACGATAGACGGATCAGGAGTGGTAACTCCCGTAAGTGCTGGAACCACTGATATTACCTACACTGTAACTGACGGAAACGGATGTACTTCTGCATCTTCCGCAGTGCATACAGTAACGGTAAATAGTTTACCAACCGCCGCTGCGATTACAGGTGCTACGGCAGTATGTATGGGAGCAACAATCGATTTAACCGAAGGTACCGCAGGAACAATAGTTTGGAGTTCCTCTAATCTGGCAGTCGCTACGATAGACGGATCAGGAGTCGTAACTCCCGTAAGTTCAGGAACGACTGATATTACCTACACTGTAACTGACGGAAACGGATGTACGTCTGCATCTTCCGCAGTGCATACAGTGACTATTGACCCAACACCAATTATTGTAGATTGCCCATCAGATATTATAATAACTACGAATACAAATAATTGTAGTGTCCCTGTAACCTGGATACCGCCAACCACCACTGTTAATTGTATAGGGGCAGTTTCTATTACAAGTACGCATGATTCAGGAGATATGTTTGCTGTAGGAGCAACTACAACAGTAACATATACTTTTACAGACCTTTTAGGGAATAGTGATAGTTGTAGTTTTGATATAACTGTTTCTGGGATAGTTGTGGCTACTAATGATATAGTAAGCCTTGATGGAGATACAGGAGATAGCTCTTCCAATATTGTAAATGATAATGATTTATTTAGCTGTAATTTTGCTACATTGAATACAGATGTTATAATAACAAATGTTACAGATAACAATCCTGATGACGATATCAATTTAGACCCTCTAACTGGAATAATAACTGTTTTACCAGGTACTCCAGCAGGAGAATATTTGATTAGATATACATTATGTAGTATTGATACACCTACAATTTGTGATGAAGCTTCCATAATAATAACCGTAACAAGTTCTGGAGGAGGAGATGTATCTAACCTTTCATTAACTAAAACAGGAGAGTATGTAGATACAAATGATGACGATATTGTTAATGTGGGAGATAAAATACATTATAGTTTTACTGTTGAAAATACGGGAAGTGTGGACCTTATCAATATTGTACTTACAGATCCATTACCTGGAGTTGAAGTGATAGGAGGGCCAATTGATTTGGAAGCTGGAGAAGTAGATGAAGATAATTTTACAGCTATATATACTTTAACAGAAGAAGATTTACTATCAGGTAGGGTAACCAATCAAGCAACTGTAACAGGGCAGAACCCTGATGGAAATACAGTAACAGATATTTCTGATGATCCATCAGATGATACTAATGTTGATTTGGATGGAGATGGTGATTTTGAAGATGAAACGATAGTTCGTATAAGGTTTGATGAAGAGATTATAGTATATTCGGGAATGTCTCCTAACGGAGATGGAGTAAATGATGTATTTGTAATTGAGGGAATAGAAGAATTTGAAAATACATTAACTATATTCAATCGATGGGGAGTAAAAGTTTACGAATCCAAAAATTATGGGAGAGATAATAACTTCTTTAGAGGAGTCTCAAACGGGAGGTCCACAATAGAAGGAAAAGAGGAGTTGCCTGTTGGGACATATTATTATGTAGTTGAATATATTTTACAATCAGGACAACGAAAAAATAAAGCAGGTTATTTATATCTCAATAGATAATCAACCAAGATGTAACCTACTAACAGAAATGTTGGTAGGTTGCATTAATTTTTTTTAAAAAAACTATATATAGCGGATGAAAAATATACAAGCGATACTTGTAACAGTACTACTCAGTGTTTTGTTTTACAAATGTTATTCTCAGCAAGATGCTCAGTATACGCAGTATATGTATAATACAATTAGTATCAATCCTGCCTATGCTGGTAGTCGTGGAGTCTTGAGTATTATGGGACTTCACCGTAGCCAATGGGTTGGTTTGGATGGAGCTCCTCGTACACAAACACTTACCTTAAATACTCCGATAGGCGGTAATGAGCGTGTTGGTTTGGGTTTTTCTATTGTCAACGATGAGATAGGTCCTACAGATGAGACATATTTTGATATTGATTTTTCATATACCTTACCTACTTCAGAGAAGGGTAAATTAAGTTTAGGGCTAAAAGCTGGGGGTCATTTATTGAATGTTGATTTTCAACGATTATCACAATTTAGCAGTAATGATCGTTTGTTTGAGAATAATATAGATAATAAGTTTAGTCCTAATGTAGGAGTTGGGGTGTATTATCATACCGATCGATTTTATTTAGGATTAAGTGCTCCCAATTTATTAGAGACAGATCATTTTGATGAGAGTTCAGCCAGTAGTGATAGTGATGCCGTAAGTTTTCTGGCCGAGGAGCGTATCAATTATTATTTGATAGCAGGTCATGTTTTTGATTTGAGTGATGAAGTTAAGTTTAAGCCAGCGATTTTGAGTAAGTTGGTTTTTGGCGCGCCATTGCAAGTTGATGTTTCTGCAAATTTTTTGTTGTATGATCGATTGACCTTGGGCGCAGCTTACAGATGGGATGCTGCTATTAGTGGTACGATAGGTTTTCAAATCACAGATGCGTTGATGATTGGTTTTGCATATGATCGAGAAACGACAGAATTGGGTCAGACACAATTTAATGATGGGAGTTATGAGGTGATGTTACGCTTTGAACTCTTTAAGAAATACAATAGAATGTTAACTCCTAGATTCTTCTAGCAGAATAGAATAATAGTATACCCTATAAAGAAACCCTTTCCAGAATTATTACTGAAAAGGGTTATAGGAATATTAATACTCTATTTTATTCCGAAGTAGAACAATCATTAATTATTGATAATAGTTCTTGAAGCTCGGTATCCATTATAGAATGTAGCATCAGCATTTTTAAAACGTTTAAATATTTTATCCATTTTACTATTTAAAAGGCTAGTAGTTTGCTCAAATAACTCAGATAATCCTTTTGTAGCCTGTTTTCCTGCGATGCGATATTGTCTTGGTTTTCCTTGTATTGCCAAAAATTGATCAAAACTATTTTTGAGGTCAGTAATTTGATTACTGGTTACTCCATAATCCGCTAATTCTTCTAAATGTTCTTCTAGTAAGGCGATAGTTTCTGTAATAATGGTAATAAAATCCTGATTTCTCAATTTATATAAATCAGAAAAGGATCTGGCAGCTTTTTGTTCTAAGTCTGTTTTGTTTTCAATAGTTGCATAAGCTTCTAATGCATCATTTAGAATATCAGCTTTGTCAGAAACAAATCTCTTCTGGATAGTTTTGCTGGTGCCTAAGAATATTCTCGAAGCTGCTTGATTTTCTTTGTTTTCTTGAAGTTGCAGTAATAATTCTTCAAAATCATTTTTAAAACTTAAGAGTATCGGAACACTATTCCACTTATTGGTATGTGTATCCAAATACGTTTTTACTGCTTCAAACATTTCAAATTTGTTTATTTGATCTTTTGTCATAATTAAAAAAATAAAAATTTTACATTAATTACAATTATGACTTAAAAAGGGAGGGTTCACGTTAAGTGATACCGAATATATGAATTTTTTAGTTATTAACCTGACTTCAAATTTATCTTGTTATTATATGGTTAGAAAATTGGCAGAGGACAAGTTCTTTTAATCACTAAGTGAGATTTTAATGTTCTGAAGTTTGCTTCGAAATTAAAGATTTATTGTCTTTCAAAAATTGATCTTAGCGTACATTTTTAATGTGCTTAATTTAATATTGAATATATATTTATGTAATAAGAGTTTATATTTCTGTCATGTAAAACAATATGTATATAACAGAAACTGAAATTTCGGCAGAAGGAGATCGTATTTCTTTATCAAAATATGACATTTAGACAGATTAAGACTTCTTTTCGGAGTTTGAAAGTGTTATTTCTTAAAAAGAAAATATGATATCGAAGCTTAAGGAATTAATTACTGTTTTTTTTGCAAAAATTTTCTTAAAATTTAAGTTAATGTTTTTATTTTTTAAAGTGTTTATATTCAATAGTTTTTATTGTATTAAGTGTTTTTTATTAAGGTTTTACAGTATGTATTTTGAGGGTTATATGTATGTATGTTTAGATGTTTTATGATTACTTTTATGTTGTTAAAAAATTGTTATTTAACAGACTTTATTAGATTTTAAATTATAAAGCCTATATCGGTAGTAATTAACATATTTGCTTATGGATACTATTACTTTTAATCACTTCGTAAAAAAAATAAGATGTTTTTCTTATTATAATTTATTCCAATTCGTAATTATATATTTCTGTTTTTTCTTTTTTTAAAAAGAAAGGTAGGAATTGTTAATGTGTATTGTGTAGTGATTTTTTAATGAAATGAGGCATTATTTTATGAGGCTATAAATAACAGTTTTTTGAGAATGTACCCCTTGTATTAGTTGAACTTTGGCGAGCCATCAATGACAAGGTATTTGAATAACGATTATTTATATTAACTAACTATGCAAAAATCATCTCAATTAATAAAGGGGGTATGTAAATCTGTAGAAAAAACTTCTTTTTCTACTATTGTATATGATAAGATTCCCACTTCCAAGACTATAAGCAGTATAAATACTATGTATTCCTATTATACACAGCTGTATAGAGATACTATTTCTTGTGCTTTAAAATGTTTTTATTTTAATAAAATCGAAACAAAATTGTTTTTTATCGGTAAAAACAAACTTTTCGTCGTTTAAAACATGTTTTTTAACAAAATAAAATGTTAATTTTAACAAGTGTTATTTCCTGTGTTTTACAATTAACTTTTTCTTTTAATAATTTGATAAATAAAATTATCTCATGAAAAATAGTATCTATCTTATATATATATCTTTTAGATCATTTTTGTTTTTTGCTATCATACTGTATTTAGGTGGTGAAGTATGTCCCAATAAAATAACAGTTCAAAAAAAAGTATTAAATACAGTGATTATTGTATAAGAATTATATAAAACATGATCTACTCTTCTCAATGATAAGAAATAATGATAAGATGCGTATTTCTGAAAAAACATATACAGATTCTTTTGAATCACTTCCGAACAAATAATTAGAACATTTTATCATAAAATAGCTTATGAAAATTTTCAACCAGTTTAGAAATAAACATAGAAACCAAAACATAACACTTTTAATAATAGGTGTTTTTTTGGTAATGACTAATTTCCTGTATTCTCAAGCAACTTTTGTTAGTAATCCAACCGATGCAGCCATACTTGGTGTTTTAGATGGTGATGGAGTTGCATTATCTAATGCAGCTCTCGAAAGTGGAAGCCGAGCATTTCAAATAGGAACATTTTCTAATGGTTCTGTAGGTGGTAATTTTGCTCTAGATGGAGGAGTTGTATTAACTACTGGTAGTGTGACTCAGGCGTTTGGAAGTAATGGAACGAATCCTTTTCCTTCAAACTCTGGAATTCAGGCAAGTTCTACGGCAGGATTACCTACTTATAAGGATGTTGATATAATAGCAATTGATCCTACTGCAATTAATGATGTTGTCGTTTTTTCATTTGATGTTACTCTGGAACCTGGTTTTACAGACCTGAAGGTGGTATACCAATTTGGATCAGATGAATATCCAGATTATGTAGGTACTGTATTCAATGATATTTTCGGTTTTTTTGTTTCGGGTCCTGGTATAACTGGGAGCCAGAATATAGCACTGGTTCCTGGTACAACGAGTCCTGTAGCAGTAAATACAATTAATGCAGGATTTCTTGGTTGTCAAAACCCTAGTTATTCTGCTCCAGCAGATTTAACCAATTCTGCAATTTACATAAATAATGGACATGATCTAACTGCTGTAGCTTGTAATACTAACTCAGGTCCATTTACTGTATTTACTGAGTATAATGGGATTACTGGTCAGTTGACTGGAACTTTTAGTGGATTAATACCAGGGAATACTTATAGGTTTAAAATGGCTATTGCAGACACAGGAGATGCTTCATTAGATTCTGGAGTATTTATAAGTACTATATCTGGGGATAGAGATTCGGATGGAGATGGTTTAGCAGATGCTAAAGACCCTGATGATGATGATGATGGTATTTTAGATATTGATGAATCTGGCCCTGCGGGAGAACCGAATCTAGATATAGATGGAGATGGAGTACCTGCTTACCTTGATGACGATGATAATAATTTTGCTATAGGTAATGTAGATGGAGCAGTAGAAAGTCAGTTTGACTTGGATGGTGATGGAGTTTCTAACCATTTAGATTTAGATAGTGATAATGATGGAATTCTTGATGTTATTGAAGGGGGAGGAACAGATCCCGATAATGATGGTGTGATTGGTACGGGAGTACCAGTTGATGCTGATTTAGATGGATTAGCGGATATAGTAGATAATTTTGATAGTGGTAGTGGAGCTGGAGAGGTTACTTCAGGAACTCCACTTGTAGTACCAAATACCGATGGTACTGGAGGTGCTAATTATTTAGATATAGATGCAGATGATGACGGTATAGTTGATATTATAGAGGCACAAACAACTTCAGGGTATGTAGCTCCTTTATTAAATGATGCTGATGGAGATGGTATTGATGATCGTTACGATGTAGATTCAGGAGGAGCTCCATTAATTCCAGTAAATACAGATGCAGGTTCTCCTAATAGCGATATAACACCAGATTATTTAGATTTAGATTCTGATGGTGATGGAGAAAGTGATACTATTGAGGCATATGATATAAATGATGATGGAGTTGCAGATACTAATCCTGCAATTTCAGATAGTGATAATGATGGATTAGATAATAATTTTGATATAAATGATTCTAGTTTGGATCCAACAAATGGAGGTCAAACAGCAGCCAGTCCTTTTCCTGATACCGATAGTGTTGGGGGAGAACCTAATTGGAGAGAGTCAATAGGTGTTACTGTAGAAAAAACCGATACCTATGTTGATACGAATGGAAACGGTATTATCGATGCAGGAGATACGATCAATTATATATTTACAATTACAAATATAGGAGCAACAACATTAACAAATATCACGCTTTCTGATCTAGGTATATCTGTTAGTGGAACTTCGATTACTAGTTTAGGTTCTGGAGCGATTGATAATAGTACGTATACAGCAAGTTACGTGATTACTATTGGTGATATTAGTACAGGTAGTTTTAGTAATACCGCCGTTGCGAGTGCAAATGATATCAATAGTAATATAATTACCGATAATTCCGATGATCCCGATGATACTACCGATGTTGATCCCGATAATGATGGTAATCCAGATGATCCAACAGTAAGCGATTTACGTCAGCCACTATTGGATATCACTAAGACTGATACCTATGTTGATACGAATGGAAATGGTATTATCGATGCAGGAGATACAATCAATTATGCTTTTGTAGTGACCAATACAGGAAATATAGATTTAACAGGTATTAGTGTCACCGATGCATTGGCTACAGTAAGTCCAGCTACTACGATTGATTTAGTAGCAGGAGCTATAGATAACAGCACGTATACTGCGAGTTATATAATAACAGCAGGTGATATTACCGCAGGAAGTTTTAGTAATACAGCAGTTGCGAGTGCAGCGAACCCACTAGGAGGAGCAGCGGTAACCGATGATTCCGATGATCCAGATGATGCTACCGATGTTGATCCTGATAATGATGGTAGTCCCGATGATCCAACAGTAAGTGATTTACGTCAACCACTATTAGATATCACTAAGACTGATACGTATGTTGATACGAATGGAAACGGTATTATCGATGCAGGAGATACAATCAACTATGTTTTTGTAGTGACCAATAGAGGAAATATAGACTTAACAGGTATCAGTGTAACAGATGCATTGGCTACAGTAAGTCCAGCCACTACGATTGATTTAATAGCAGGTGCTATAGATAATAGCACGTATACAGCGAGTTATATAATAACAGCAAGTGATATTACCGCAGGAAGTTTTAGTAATACAGCAGTTGCGAGTGCCTTGAATCCATTAGATCCATTAGGTCCTCCAATTACAGATAATTCCGATGATCCTGATAATGCTACCGATGTTGATCCTGATAATGATGGCAGTCCAGATGATGTTACAACCACTGATTTACGTCAACCACTATTAGATATCACTAAGACTGATACGTATGTTGATACGAATGGAAACGGTATTATCGATGCAGGAGATACAATCAACTATGTTTTTGTAGTGACCAATACAGGAAATGTAGACTTAACAGGTATCAGTGTGACTGATGCATTGGTTACAGTAAGTCCAGCGACTACGATAGATTTAGTAGTAGGAGCTATAGATAACAGCACGTATACTGCGAGTTATATAATAACAGCAGGCGATATTACAGCAGGAAGTTTTAGTAATACAGCAGTTGCGA
>NZ_PGUB01000140.1:0-9020 GCF_002924285.1 Aquimarina sp. I32.4
ACAAAAAACTGTCCTAGATGTTAACGCTATAAAGAATTACAGAAATATCGAAGCACAATATCAAAAACTAATATCAACGCAATTATAAACTAGAGCCACTACAAATTATTAAACACTACAAATCAATACCTTACAAATTAAAAAGCTTTACTATTAAGTGTATAGCACTGGATATTGGATGTTTTTTACTCTTACCCATCAAACATGACATTTATCATGTTTTATCATACTGATGTTTTAGATTTTTGACAGAAGTATATAGTAAACTCATTTTAAACTTTTTGGTTTTAAGTGAGTTCATTGATATATCATTACAAATCTTAATTCACTATAATGAAACTACATTCATTTCATATTCCTGTAATGGGAATAGGTTTTACTATTGATACTCCTATAAAAGTTTCTCATTTGGGCATAGATTCTGTCATTTCTCTGGTAGACGATATTTTACTAGAAAAACTTAGAAAAATGTACTGTAGTACATTTGAACTGCCTTACAAAGAAATTACAGACAGTATAGACGATTTTAGAGCAAAAAGAATTACCTCGTATCTCGACTTGGTCAATAATCTAACAGAAAAAAAATTTAAACAGCTTAAAAACATTACTACCGAGTGTAGTAATGAGTTGAAACAGTATTTTAATATTCTACCAGATACTTCTGCTCTTAAACAAAAGTTTAATGCTCTTACATCTAATGATTTTAACCTTAATCAAATTAAAGATTTTATAGAATCAAACTTATCTATGGGGAGTATTGATGTAAACATCATGACCAAAGTAGATAAAGAGAACTATAAGAAAAAGGAGAAGCTACCCTCTGAGTATAATGATGCTCATGCGGCATTAAGAGGATATGCTAATAGCAATTTATCTTCTTCTATAATCCTATCGGCGGGTATGAACCCAAGGTTATACAGCTATATGGAAAATTTTGAAGATTTTTACCCTAATGAAAAGGGAGAAATCAAAAAGAAAATTGTCTTAAAAGTCAGTGATTACAGGTCTGCTCTCATACAGGGTAAATTCTTTGCAAAGAAAGGATTATGGGTTTCAGAATACAGAATAGAATCAGGGCTTAATTGTGGTGGGCATGCATTTGCTACAGATGGATATCTGCTAGGCCCAATACTTGCCCAGTTTAGAGATCACAAAGAAGAATTAATCTCTGAAACATATAAAATTATCTCAGAGGTATTAGAGCGAAAAAACCGTACGGTTCCTAAATCTCCTCTACCTACAAAAATCACTGCACAAGGAGGAGTAGGAACGGCAGAAGAACATCAGTTTTTATTAGATCATTATAACATAGACTCTGTAGGATGGGGTACTCCTTTTTTACTAGTACCAGAAGCTACTACTGTTGATGATGACACACTAAATAAATTAACAAAAGCCAAAGAAGAGGATTTGTATTTGAGCGATATATCCCCTTTGGGAATCCCTTTTAATAGTATAAAAGGAAATACCAAAGACGAAGAAAAAATGGCTTTAATCAAAAAAGACAGACCAGGAAGTTCCTGCCCCAAAAAATTTGTTGCATTAAACAAGGAGCTCACAGAAAAAGGAATCTGTACTGCTTCTCGCCAGTATCAACATTTAAAAATCAAGGAACTTAAAGAAAAAGAGCTTTCTACAGCAGAATATGATCAGGAATATCAAAAAATTACAGAAAAATCCTGTACCTGCGTTGGTCTGGGAACTTCGGCTTTGCTCAAGTATAACTTAGATACCAAAATCGAAGGAAAAGGAGTTTCTGTATGTCCTGGCCCTAATATGGCTTATTTCTCTAATGTTATGAGTTTAAAAGAGATTACCAGCCATATTTATGGTGAGTCCAAAGGTGTAATTACAGATGATCGTCCTAATATGTTTATAAAAGAACTCGCTATTTATATTGAGTATCTAAAAAATAAAGTAGAAGAAACAAAAGAGACCATCAGTGATAAACAGAAAAAGTATTTTTCAACATTTGCAAACAATCTAAAAGATGGGGTTTCCTATTACGAAAACTTGTTTCAAAAAATAGAAAACTCTTTTGATAGTTCTAAATCACAAATAATAAATGATTTGAAGCAAAGTAAAAACACCTTAGCTCAAATGTATGTAAAGATTAAAGAGCTTTAATACACCTATCTTTCTGCACTATATCAAAAGCCAATAAAACTGGTTTAGACATAGTGCAGAAAAAATATAACCTATTTAGTATCAAAAAAAATAAGAACATGGAAATATCCTTAAGAATTCAAAACTTAAAATGTGGAGGCTGTTCTCATACTATTATCTCCAAACTTTCGCAAATAGAAAATATAGCTAGTCCAACTATTGATGTAGAAACCTCTACCCTATCTTTTGAATACCTCACCAAAGAAGCGCTTGCCTTGGTTAAAAACAAATTAAGCGCCTTGGGATATCCTATAGAAGGAGAAACCAACACCACAATCACAAAAGCTAAATCTTTTGTAAGTTGTGCTATTGGCAAAATAGCAAAAGCTAATTAGGTTTATACTATTTATTTATCAATTTGTATACGTACATCTACAGCGGTAATTGCTTTTTGAGAACCTATCAAAGGATTGATATCCATTTCTGTAATTTCTGGAGCTACTTCTACCAATGCAGAAATACGCTGAATAATGTCTATAAATAGTTGCTGATCGATTCCTTTTTTTCCACGAACTCCTTGAATCAATGCATACCCTTTGAGAGAAGTAATCATCTTTTCTATTTCTGGTTTTGATAACGGGCTTAAACCTGCCGCAACATCATTCATCACCTCTATATAGATTCCTCCTAGTCCACATAATATGGTATGCTTAAATCCTGTTTCTTTTTTTACTCCTACAAATAACTCAAGACCCGCCAACATAGGCTGTACCATAACTGCTGTAGCATCCTTAATCTGCATGAGTTGCTCAAAATTATGACTAACTTCTTCTAATGAATTCACATTCAAAATAACACCTTGCGCATCTGACTTATGCAAAGGCCCTACCACCTTCATCACCAAAGGAAAATCTATTTTTAAAACCTCAGCAAGTAATTTTTCTTTATCAGACACAACCACTTCATGCACTCTGGGGATTCCTGATGCATCTAGTAACTCTATAGCTTCTTGAGGTGATACATACCCAGATTGTGCTGTATCTACTATTTTTCTGATTTTCTGTTTATCAACTTTAGGAAGTTCTATATGCATTGCTACTGGCTCGGGGGTTTTAAAAACCTGAGTCAAAGCCTTACCCAAAACTACTTCATCTGGAAAATTGATATTGCCTTTCTCTAAAAATGTATTGATTTCTTTTCTAGCATTGATAACAGAAGGTAATACTGGAAAAATAGGCTTCTTGCAAATGTCTAATTTTACACTTAATACATTATACACATTTTCTACATCAAATAATCCAGGGCTACCAAAAACCACCACCATCGCATCAATCTCTTCAAACTTATGCTCACAATAATCAATAATAATTCCTAATTGCTCTGCTGTTCCTGTTGCCAGAAAGTCAATAGGATTACTTACAGAAGATCCTGGATATAGAAAGTTTTCTAGTGCTTCTGCATCCTCACCATCAATAACAGGTATTTTTAAGCCTCCTTTTGAGAGTACATCAGAAAGCATAACAGCAGAACCTCCTGCATGTGTTATGATGGCTATATTTTTTCCTTTAAGTGGTTTATAATTAAAAATCGAAGCTACACTCAATAACTCTTCTCTACTACTACAATACACAATACCTGCTTTTTTAAACAAGGCTCGTACTGTCATATCAGAACTTGCAATAGCACCTGTATGAGAAGATGCTGCCCTGCTTCCTTCAGAGGTGCTTCCTGCTTTTATAGCTGCTATTTTTGCACCTTTTTTTATTAAGGATGAGGCATGTTTCAGTAATTTCTCTGGGTTTTGAATAGACTCGAGGTATAATAGTTTGATTTTGGAGTCTGTCTGAGGATCAAAATTAGTATCCATATATTCAAGTACCTCTTCTACTCCTGTTTGAGCTGCATTTCCTACAGAGTATACATTGGCAAATTTTACTCCCAAAGAAGCTCCCGCTTCCATTATAAAAACAGCTGTTGCTCCAGAACTTGATATCAAATCACAACCATCTTTGCTATACTTGGGTATCGGAGTGGTAAAAACTCCTTTGTAATGCTCTCCTAAAACACCAATACAATTAGGCCCTATCAAACAGCCATTTACACTATCAATACAATCCGCTATTTCTTTTTCTAATTGTTGCCCCTCTTCATTAGTTTCAGAAAATCCTGCTGAAATAATAATAAATGCTTTAGTGTTTTTTTGAGTAGTTAATATCTGAACTGTTTCTAAGCAATACTTTGCTGGTATAGCCAAAATGGCTAAATCTGTATTAGGAATATCATTGACCGCACGATAACTTTGTAATCCTTGTACTTTCTCCTCTTTTGGGTTTACCATCCGTACATCTCCATGAAACCCTCCGTCTAGAATATTTTTTACAATTTTTCCTCCTGGTTTTTTTATATCATTAGACCCTCCAATAATTACAATACTACTAGGGTCTATTAATTGTTTATTTATCATAAATCTATAGATTATATGACAAAAATAAACCAGCCATGATAATATTTCATGACTTATATCATGATATATATTACTTCCTTAAAATATAACTATTAAACCAAGATAATCTACTGATACGTATACAAATCAAAAAGAACATATCTTACTATATATCAAACCCTTTTAAGGAGATAACGGTCCCATTTTCTTTAATCTCTCTTACCAAATCATGAATACTTTTATCTCTAAAATCTTTTAGTATACTTTTTTTGAAAGGAGAAACAATATGATGAACAGGACAAGGGTTTATATCATTACATTTAGATAGCCCCAAAAAACAACCTTCAAACTTTTCTGTACCATCAATACATTTTACAACATCCCAAATAGCTCTTTTCTTATCAGTATCATTGAGATAGAAACCGCCTCTAGGACCTTTGGCAGAAGAAATCAATTTATCAGATGCTAATTTTTGTAATAACTTGGCCAAAAATGCGTAAGGAGTTTCTAAATCCTCAGCTATTATTTTTACTCCAATCTTTTTGGTTTCATCTGTATGTATTGCTAGATAAATCATTGCTCTAATAGCGTACTTGCAAGCATTGGATAACATCTATTTTTCTGTCAAAGGTAGTAAAAAAGATATTTTTATCTTCTATTATGACTTAAGTCATATTTTTCAGTTATAAATACTTCTATTTTTCGTCCATAAAAGTTTTAATTGTCAGAAGTGGAATTACAAGATAAAATAACCCGATTAAAGAGGGAAAAGAATGCCATAATTTTAGCGCATTATTACCAACGCCCCGAGATACAAGAAATAGCAGATTATGTAGGTGATAGCCTAGGATTATCACAAAAAGCAGTAGAGGTAGATGTCGATATTATTGTCTTTGCAGGAGTACATTTTATGGCAGAAACTGCAAAAATCCTCAATCCTACAAAAACAGTTGTATTACCAGACTTAGAAGCAGGTTGTTCTCTGGCAGAGTCTTGCCCCCCTGAAGCATTTAGTAAATTTGTAAATGCACACCCTAATCATACCGTAATTACCTATGTAAATTGTAGTGCAGAAGTAAAAGCACTTACCGATATTGTATGTACCTCATCCAACGCACTCAAAATTGTAGAGTCTGTACCCAAAGACCAGCCTATTATTTTTGCTCCTGATAGAAATTTAGGAAAATATATCATGAAAGAAACGGGTAGAGATATGCTCCTTTGGGATGGTAGCTGCCTAGTACACGAAGCTTTTTCTATAGATAAGCTTTTAGAGTTACATAGCGCTTATCCTGATTACAAAATCATAGCACACCCAGAATCTGAAGAACATATTCTAAAAACAGCTACCTATATCGGCTCTACTGCTGGAATGATTAATTATGTAAAGAAACATTCTGATCAAAAATTTATCGTAGCAACTGAAGCTGGTATTTTACACGAAATGCAACAGGTGGTTCCTAATACAGAACTAATCCCTGCTCCCTCAAAAGAAGACAACACCTGCGCTTGTAGTGAATGTGCTTATATGAAACTTAATACATTACAAAAGCTATATGATTGTTTATTAAACGAAAGCCCGCAGATAGATGTTCCCAAAGATACTCGTGAAAAAGCATTAATACCCATTGAGCGTATGCTCGAACTCTCTGTATAATATGATTACAACCAATTACCTCGTTATAGGCTCTGGAGTTGCTGGATTAACATTTGCTGTCAAAATAGCCGAAAAGTTCCCTCATAAAACAATTACCATTGTAACCAAAGGTGATGAGGATGAATCTAATACCAAATATGCCCAAGGGGGGGTGGCGGTTGTTTTGAATACCAAAGAAGATTCTTTTCAAAAACATATTCAGGATACATTGATCGCTGGTGATGGATTATGTAATCAATCGATTGTAGAAATGGTGATCAAAGAAGGGCCTAAACGTTTTAATGAACTTATCACCTGGGGAGCAAGCTTTGATCTGAATGCTCAAGGAAATTATGACTTAGGTAAAGAAGGGGGACATTCTGAAAACCGCGTAGTACATCATAAGGATATTACTGGGTATGAAATAGAACGTTCTTTATTACAACGTATACATCAACTTGCAAACATAACCCTACTGTCACATCATTTTGCCATAGATCTTATTACAGAACACCATCTTGATACCCCTATCCCAAAACAATTATCTTGCTATGGTGCATATGTATTAAATCAAAAAACAGGAAACACCCTTACAATAAAAGCAGGCAGCACCCTATTAGCATCAGGAGGAATTGGTAGCGTGTATGGGCATACCACAAATCCATCTATTGCAACAGGAGATGGAGTTGCTATGGCATATCGTGCCAAAGCAAATATACAAGATATGGAGTTTATTCAATTTCATCCCACAGCTTTGTATACCACAAATCAAGGTTCTGCTTTTTTAATTTCTGAGGCTGTACGTGGTTTTGGAGCTTATTTACGTACCAAAAAAGGACATCGATTTATGCCCGACTATGATCCCCGTGCAGAGCTGGCATCAAGAGATATTGTCTCACAATCTATTGATACAGAATTAAAAAAAACTGGAGACACCCATGTCTATTTAGATTGTACTCATCTTGACATACATACTTTTAGACAACATTTTCCTACTATCTATGAGCAATGCAAGCGTCTTGATATTGATATCTCAAAAGATTGGATTCCTGTAGTACCAGCATCTCATTATTTATGTGGTGGTATTGTAGTAGATCAACATGGAAAAACTACTCTTATAAATCTATTTTCTTGTGGCGAATGCTCTAGAACAGGATTACATGGTGCCAATAGATTAGCATCTAATTCTCTACTAGAAGCATTAGTATATGCGCATAATATTTATACCTATATATCTTCTCACCCTCCTAAACATACCAAGGTTTTTATCCCTGATTGGAACGACGACAAGGCTCTAAATAATAGTAGTAATGATTTTATCAGAAAAAATACTGTTGAACTACAAAAATTAATGAGAAATTATGTAGGCATTGTGCGATCTAATGACACACTAAAAATAGCTATTGAACAATTGGATAGTATGTACAATAAAGTAGAAGATTTATATAAAACTTCTAAGATAAATACCTCTTTGTGCGAATTGCGAAATATGATCAATGTAGCACATCTAATCATTACACAATCACTTGAAAGAAAAGAAAATAAAGGTGGATACTATAATAGTAATAATCTTAACTCAAAAAAAGTATTGGAAAATAATATAACATAAAAATGGACTACAATGATAATTCGGGAAATAATACAAAAAAGCGTTTTAAAAAGTATATCGTATGATGAATATCTACTATTAATCAATTCTTTGGTAAAAGAAAATAAAACTACCGGAATACAACAAACTGAACAAAAAATCAACTTTACCAAACTAAATGCCAGTAGGATGCGTCGATTAGACAAAACGATAGTTATTCCTAAACAGGCAATCTCTATTTTTCAAAACATCTCTATAAAACAAACGTGGTTGGTTATTCTAGAGAGCTGGTGTGCAGATGGCGCACAAACCATCCCTATTCTTAATAAAATTGCGACCTCAACTTCTGCTATAGATTTAAAAATTGTGTTAAGAGATGAAAATCTTGAATTAATGAGTCATTTTTTAACCAACGGAACACGATCTATCCCCAAACTCATTATTCTTGATCAAGCATTAAACGTACTACATCAATGGGGTCCCAGATCAGAAATGGCAACAAAAATGGTTGTAGCATATAAAAACCAAAACGGAAAAATAGATGATGCTTTTAAAAAGTTTTTACAGATATGGTATAACAAAGATAAAGGCGAAGCTATTATTGAAGAATTGGTACATATGAGTAGCCACTCCACAAAGGGTGTACGACAAATTTCCCATTATGCTGCATTTTGGCATAATTGTTTGATCCTGTGTTCTTGTTTGCTTTTATATACTACTCTTAGTTGCGCCATTTGTTGAAAACCTTCCATAGTCCATCGCTGCCCAGATAACTTCAATCGCTGTTGCAGCACATCTTTGTGAGCAGATTCTATGGCTCCCGATCCTATTATCAGCCCTTTTTCAATATATTTATGATACTGCATTCTGTCTTTATTTTTACGATAATAGTTGATCAATGTGTTTCTTTTTCCAGTTGTTTTGCGCTGTTCTGGTAATTTTTCAAGTGTTACAATAATGGGGTCAATCCCCTTGGTGAGCATCATTTCTGAGAATGTATCAATCCACTTATATCTTTGTTTTTCATCTTTATAGTAAAGTTTAGCAAATTCGCATAGATGTTCTTTACAATGATAATAATCTACAATCTGTATACTTTCAGGATAGTGTTGTTCTATCCATTTCCAAATCCACCTTGCGCCATCTGCTATAAAGACAAGAGAGTTCAGGTTTTCCAAATGATAATCCATCTTTGTAATGAATTCCTTATAATCCCCTAGATGGGTAACATAGGTAGAGGCTGTCAA
>NZ_PGUB01000141.1:0-9009 GCF_002924285.1 Aquimarina sp. I32.4
TCTAGGTAATTCCCTGTTTCCTTTGCCAGATTCAAGAAAGAAAATATCATCACTCTCTACAATACCTTCAAAACCATTAGGAACAGCCCCTTCAAAGGCACTTAATATCTTATGCCGCCAGTCAAATGAAGTTTGGAGACAGATACCTGTCTGTTCAGCACATTTCTTTATCGAATTGCCTAATAGCATATGGTACAAATAAACACTAAGCAAGTTCCCCTTTTTTAAACCAAAAGTAACTTTACCTGTAGTTTCCCTAAAATACTTCTTGCACGATTTACAAAAATAACGTTGCACACCATTAGCCTTGCCATTTGCACGGATATCGATGTCTTGACAATTAGGGCAATGTAGTGACTGGATTTGTTGCACCTCGGAATGAACAGTATACAAGTCAGGCTCTGAAGGATCGACCATAGATAATAGCTCCCTAATTACGGTCTCACGACCCAATTCATCTAGGCTTTTGAAAAATTCTGTGAAAGATTCTGGTACCATTTGCACTTGTTTTAAAACAAAGATAACTAGTTAAGTCGTATTATAGAATATAGCTTAAAGTTATAATTATATGCAATTCCATAATCTTAGTTTTTGATTATAAATCACATGTTTTTCTTTTCAGCAGAGAATTAAGTACAATATTTAATGTAAAATACATTAAAATATATTTTACAGTTTGTGTGTGACTTGAATGATAAATATAGTTCAATTAATTTGAACTCCCCAAAAGGTTCAAGTCTCTTATGCATGGAGTCGTGTCTGTAAGCAAAGTAAGTTTGGGGTAACACATGCACTGAAGTAAGCCAGGCTATGTGGTTGGTTCTGAGGAACACGAACCAGATACAGAGATTTCTATGGTTTTACTTTTTAGATTCACTAGAATATTTGCATAAACGCAACAATTGATCTTGATCCGTTTTCTAGGTCTATTTACTGACGCCAAAACTGACGACAAATCGCCTTATAAATAAAAAAATCCTTACTATCTATTGATAACAAGGATTTTAACTCAGTCGACTCCGCAGGAGAAAGTTCGAACTTTTTAATGTTAGATTTAGGTCTAATAATCAGTAAATCAAGTGTTTTGGAAAAACCTTATTTTACATAATGTTTTAAACCCTAATGATATTAAAATTTAAAACGTTTAATAATCACTCTTTTTGAAACATAAGAGTCTAATAGATTTTGTATTACTTATGCCTATTTTTATTATAGGTTGTTTTTATAAAAAATAATACTTGTATTTTTTTCTTGAAGGTCTCATAAGCAACTCTAAAGCTTATCCATAGATATAAAAATAAAAGGAATAACACAAGATTGTATGTGATATCTATTCCTGCAATACTTTATGGTATAGATCTGCCAACCTTACTTCTATATAATTAATTATTTTATCCTCTGGACGTTCATTTACATACATAGCATAAATTTTCTTGAGATATTGTTTTTTTAATTTTTTAAGATTTCCTTCTGGCTCTCTGATTTCTTCTTGTGTAAGGTTCCATTTTTTGATCGAATGAAGCATATCTGTATGAGCATTAAACTTCTTTTCGATAAATTCTAAAGCCACAATATCTTCAGGCTTATTGTAGGTATTTACCTGTGCTTTTAAATACAAATATTCTTGTTGTATTTCTGAGTTTAGCTGTTCCCCCTCTTGAATAAGTTTTAGATATGCATTATAAATCCATTCGTCATATTTATCTAGAAATTCTTCATAAAAAAATAAAGCTTTAAGATATGCTAGCGCTGCATCTTTATATACTTTCTTATGCTCATCTTCAGATTTTTTCACAGCTCTAGCTAAAAGTTTTAACTCATCTTTTTTATGCTCCACCATTTCATTTGCTTGTTTCTCTTTGGCAACTGTATTAAGTTGAGGGGTAATTTCCCAGGGTAATCCCTCAAAAGTATACTTGCGATAAGAAAAACTTAACCATGCATTTTCTTTTCGCTTAAAATTAGGCTTTTTGAT
The DNA here is from genome assembly GCF_002924285.1 of Aquimarina sp. I32.4. Lineage (NCBI taxonomy): Bacteria > Pseudomonadati > Bacteroidota > Flavobacteriia > Flavobacteriales > Flavobacteriaceae > Aquimarina > Aquimarina sp. I32.4. The sequence goes on from NZ_PGUB01000141.1 coordinate 1,976, forward strand.
TCCAAAAGAGTAATTATACCCAAAAGTAGCGGTAAGTTCACTTAGACTAGTTGTTGTTGCTGTACTTCTAAAAAGTTGTATTGCACTCGCACTAAAATTATGCCTTTCTAATAATACATAATTTATATTCAAACGGATGTTGGCCACTTGTGTTTTTCCTGATGTACTTTGGGACTCATTATAAGATAATCCTAGACGAGTTCCCAATGTTTTTTCAAAAAAACGTTTTCCAATACCTAGGTTAGGCCCCCATGTGGTTGCATCTTCTGTTCCTATAGTATTGTACGTAAAATTAATCCCTGCATTGAGATCTAAACTCTTATCAGGAAAAGCAATGGTATAATTAGTCGCCGTATTGTGAAAAGTAGAAGCATCACCGATACGTACAATACCCCCTTGCTCATTTGCTACGTCATTGAGAGCATAATTAAACGCAATATTTTGAGTGGACTCTTTTTTTTGTGAAAGCACGTAATTAATTCCGAATGTAGCATTTTGAGATAATTGCTTATAATCTAGGTTTTCAATTTCGTTATCTAATAAATTATCATCATTGATCACATCAAACTGATTAGGTTTGATATTAGTATAAGTCTGAAAATTAGAATATGACCCTGTAAAGCTCAATCTATCTGATACAGTATAACCTACATTAGCAGCTCCTACAAAACGATTGGTTGCATTTGCTTTTATATTATCAAGATCATCACGTTGATACCCGATATTCATGGCAAGGGTAAGCTTATCTTTAAAAAAAGAACTGGCTGTATTTAAAGTAATATTTTCAAAATCATTATTAAAATAATATGCTCCCAAAGTTTCATAACCAGGATCGATACGTTCATAACCGATTCCTAGATTGGTTCTACCAATGTTGTATGTTAAGTTTGTTCTAAGTGCATTATAAAATTCTGTTGAAGCACGATTGCTAAATAATGAAGCTGTTAAACCTGTACTACCGTCATCACTTTCTGGCGCACGAAGATCTTGTGTAATTGCCGTGGAAGCATATTCTACATCGAGTGTGAATTCTTTGGTAATCTTTACTTGGGTATTTAGACTGATCACCAGGTTTTCTTTTGGCAATACTCCTTTGGCTTCTGGTACAGAATCTATTGAATTTATATTATCTTTGGCATAAAACCCAATGATCCCTACTTTAAAACGCTCTTTTTCAAAACTAGTTTTAAGTCCATATCCCATTCTTTGAAAAGCTGGAACAGTACGTTCATCTTCATCATTGGGAGTAGCTTTTAATAGTTGTCCTGCCATAGCACTAATTTTAAATGCTCCAGATGGAGCCAAATCTACGCCGCCTCCAGTAAACTGATGCCCATTGAGAGTATAAGGAGAAAAGGTCATGGCTACATTACCGATATGTGCGGTAGCCCATTTATATTTTGGATGCAAACTGATCCTGTTAAAATTAAAAGGCAATGCATAGTCCAGATTATCTCCCTGATTGGTAAAACTATACGAAATAGGTATCGCAAAACCATAGATACTTATATTTAGGTTTCCTCGTAAAAAATAAGTAAAAGGTTCTCGATTATTATTTTGATTGGATGTATAGTATACTCCATTAGCAGAAATCACACCACTTACCTTAATAGGCTTAGCCTTACCAACACTTTCGATATCGATGCTTTGGGTGTATCCTGTAAATGAAATTAGAGTAAGTAAGAGTAGGGTATAGTTTTTCAATACCTATAATTTTTCCGTTACGTTATTAGAATTTGTAGAAAACAACTGTTCGTTTATAAAATAAAACGAACAGTTGTTTTATTAAGACTTATCAAGCTGTTTTTTATTTTGTATATACATCTGTTAATATTTTTCCAGCTTCGTTTTCTTCCAAAATAAGTTTACCATCAGATAATTTAAAGTTTGTTGTGTATTCTTCAACATCGTCTTTAAATGTTCCTGTATAAGTTCCATCGTTATTTTTTTTCCAAGTTCCTGAACTATTATACAGTTTACATTCTGAACTTCCATCTTCATAAAAATTATCTTCAACTTTGCCATCTACGCTAAATACAAAGCTACTTTTTTTCTCACAATCGGTAAGTGGTGTTTCTTCTTTTCCATCTACAAGGAATTGAGCATATTTCCATGTTCCTACAACTGGATCTGTAGTGTCATTTGCATCATCATCACTGCTACAAGAGATTACTAATACACTTAAAAATACGGTTGCTACTAAAATTACTTTTTTCATGGTTTTTTTAAATTTGGGTTATTGATTATTTTTGAGTTTTTTTATATTTTTTTGTATTCCCTTGATGTTGACCCATTAGTATTGTCATCATTGAAAAATTCAGTACGTATTGTCAACACATTATTAATTACAAAAATAGCTGCAGATACCTCTGTTTTATTATTAGAACTATCTATCAGTGTATAATTGTTAGTTGAATTTACTCTCCATTTATGTATAGTCTCTGTTTTCTTGTCACAATTCTCTGTATCGTTTACCGCAGTACTTTTATGCTCTATCATTTTTAATGTTCCGTCAGAAGAAAATTCGAGAACATCTTTTTTTTGACAACTAGTAATTCCTATTTCGTCTCCACTTGCTGTTAATTGAACAAATTGCCAGGTGCCCACAACAGGATCTGCATTGGAATCATCATCATCTTTACTACAAGAGATAGATAATGCACTTAAAAATAAGGTTGCCACTAAAATTGTTTTTTTCATGATTTTAAATTTGAGTTGTTTTTATAATTAATTGTTACTATTATTTTACTTGAATTTGTTATGGTTTTATAGTTTCTGCACATATTACTTTTTACATTTCTTTTTTAGTGAGGATACTACTATTTATCATCTTCTTAGGAATTAAAAGATAGCACGGACGAAACCCCTATATTCATTATAAAGGGGGACTTTTTACAGTAAAACAATTTTTGAAAGGTATATACAGGTGTTGTTCGTAGAAACGAAAAAAAAGCCAGTACATTGACAGGTAACTTTTGAACACGTGGTATTAGGTAACCTTTTGATTTGGTATTCATTTTATTTTGAGGCATTTGGGGTTATAAGGATATAAATAAAATTGTATTAACACTTTAGCATATGCTTATGAGACAAAAGTAAGGGGCATATTACTGCAAAACAATAGTTGCAAGAGGGGGAAAATCCCCTTTTTTAATAAAACGAACTTCATCAAAAAACAATTCATCTTGTTTGCAAATATTCTTAACAACAATTAACTTACTTAAAATCAAATAATTAAATATTAATTTGTGAATTAAAAATATGACTATAGTCTTTTTTTGAAATAAAAAAATATTTCTCTTCTTTTTTACATTTTATCATAAACTCTATTTTTTTAATATTTTTTATACATTAACATATTGCAAAACTAAGCCTTAAGAGTTCCGTTTCCTGACACTGAGTTTTTTTTAACACTATTATTTTATTCAACTCTTAGTGGTCGACACAAAAGCCACATGCAAAACTATGGTTTTTCCATAATCAATATGTAAGGAAATCCGTAATTCAGGATTTTATGTACAAATAAGAAAAAAATACGACTCGCTCGTATTGATGCACCAGAGCTATATAATACTGTTGCTTATAGAGAACGACAAGCAAAACACGCTAGAGCTGTGGCAAAAAAGTTTTACCCAAAAGAATCTATCGTGACCATTATCACCAAAACAAAACAGAGATCAATACGCTCGATATATCGCAGAAGTAACCTATAACGACACCAATATATCTGATTATCTAGTAAGTAAAGACGTAGCTAAGATTTGGGGTGAGGATTAACAAACATACCAATAGTGAACGCTAAGTCAGGAGACTTTGCGCAGCGGGAACACTTTGAATACTATTTAAAAAATATTTTTTAAGGTTAATTTCGCTACTTAAAACCCTGTGAAAAGTTTCGATCTAGGCAATCTTACACTTTTTATTTAGAATAATTCTAAATTTAGTGTTTTTTCAATAAAACCACTTTGATACTTATAATGCACAAATGTGTATTATAAGTATCAAAGTATGCTTGGTAAAAATTAAGAAGACTCAATAGAGTTTTGTGTTTCAAAATAATCCAGTGCATTTTTATAATCTTGAAGCATCTTCAAAATTTCCTTTGTTGAGATTTCTGTTACAAAATCTCCATGATATTCTAATGTAGATATTTCTTTCTCAATCAGTAATTCAAAAACCTCTAGCCCCCAACTATAACCTGTTTGTTTTCCTTCCATAGCATAAACACAAGTATCTATCCCATTTTGAATTTCTGACGATGTCATTTGATTTACTTCCCCTGTGAATATCCATAAATCTCTATTTTCTGTAAACAGGATAGGCTTAACTTTTATATCTAAATTGATCATATCTTATTAATCTATTTTTTTAGGGAAATATGACCCTATATATCCATCATTATTTAAATAAAATCTAATCTCCACACTTCCATTTTTGGAGTACCCATAAAAAGTATTGCTCCCATCTTGCGCTAACCCATGATTATTCTTAATCGCATGTTCTACTTCTTGTTTGATTTTAGTATTACTCCATCCTTCTGGAAAGAAAGAGGCTGTACCTCCTAGTTTTCCTGGTTCGTACTCAACAAATCTTCCATTTATTTTCACATATTCCTTATTATTAATATTTATAACGGGTTGACCTTCATAAACTCCTCCTTGTCCTACAGATTTATTCTTTACTGTATAAGTACCTCCATTATCTTGTACGTATTTTTTTAAAGCATTTTCAGAATGACATCCTTTAAAGCCCTCCATTTGGAACGATTGTCCGTTCATATTTTTAGTTTTAGGGTAAAAAGACCCATCTGCCTTGGTTTCAACTTTTAGTACATGAGGTTCACGAGCGGCTACTTTGGTTGTTATATCGTCAACTTCTACCCTATTCGCATGTTTTGTTCTTCCCGTTCGTAGTCTCCAACTATTATAACCACCTAAATTATCAATATCATCTAAATGTTTAGAAACATCTGTTAATTCATCTACATTAGTTCTAATAGCATCGTCTACATTTGCTTTTTTAAGAGTTTCCCATGATTTCAGTAATTTAGGCTTATCATTAAACAACTTCACCAGATTATCAGAAACCTCTAAATCTGCTCTAAGAGCAGCTCTATAAGCATCATCCACAGAATCCACCAGATCATCAATCAGTTTACCCCCAGCGTTGTTGATTCTGGATTCACCTACATACTTTTTAGCGTTTTCGGTAAGTTCATCAATATGGGTTGCAGCATCATCTTTTCCTGCAGCTCTAAAAATAGTACTAACCTCATTGCCTCGCTTTGCTAAATTAGTAATAATATTAGTACTAAGTGTAGTTACATCTATAGCGATACTAATTTTTGGCCAATTCTCTACAAACCACCTATGATCACTATTAATTAGATTTTGCTTTAATATAGGATCACTAAGCGCTACATCTATACTTGTTTTTCCTAATTCTACCAGAGCTAAAAACTGTATCAACTTTGGGGTTGTATTAGTAATTAATAATTTAGATGCAGATGCTAATCCTAACCCATTAAGATAGGGTACTACTACCTTTGTAAAGTATTCTTCCAAATTTTCTTTATCACTTAAATACTTTACAAAAATTGCAGGTACAGTGATAACATCACCACTAAAACGTAAAATTACGACTGGAGATAAAGGAGCTAAATTATATTTTTTACTATATTCAAATCCATTCTCAGCTAGGTTCCATATAAATATTTTATTCTCCTCTCCATCAAACCAACCGCCTTCACCAAACTCATACGTTCTATTGTAGGCATCTACCCCCAAAATTATTGTTGGTGCATCAGACTTTTCTTGAGTAGACCATTGTGTAAGACCTATAGATGTAACTAAACTTAATACCTCTTGTAAATACGTATTATCATCTACTTTGTCATACAAAGAAATTAATACGTTAGGATTAGACATAAACTTGTTATACAACCAGGCTTTATCAGAAAAATTAACAATGGTATTCGATATGGCTTTTTCTTCATTTACCCCTACCTGATCAACCCTACAGGATAACAAGCTTAGAATATCTGACCACAACTGCTCTTTAGATTTACTATCTACAACAAATGAGGGTGCTTCTTGGTATAGGAAATCAATTTTATCACAATCACCAGCTGTCTTACTAAACTCTTCTTGAAATACTGTCTTATAATGCTCTTTGGTTTGGTTATCAAAATCATATCCTAAAAAAGATAACATACCTTTAAAATCATTCCAATTACCAGTTTTTAGATTAATTGCCAATGGATCATCTACACTTTGGTCTGAATAAAAATAGTTATCCTCATAGAGAATAGTCTCCCTATCAAAATCTATAGTGACGGGAATTTCATGACTTTGAGCATTTATTACAACATTTCCTTTTTCTATTCCTAAACTTCCGGAAATACTAAACTTTCTAACCACTCCATTAATAGTAGACTCAAAAGATTTATCGAATTTAATAAATCGTGCATTACCCAATCTAGATAGTACTAACTCCGGTTCTGTTAGAAATTCTTTCGGATCAAACTCAACTGTACTCCCTCTATTATCTTTAATCCATTTAATGAGCTTATCATAATCAATTCCTTCACTAATTCTGCTATCTTCCGCTTCACTCTCCTCTCTACGATCTTCTGCCCTTTGAGCAATTTCCTTTACCTTGTCTGCTTTCTGGGCATTGAGCTTTTTATAATTATCTACTTCTTTATCACTAAGATCACTTGAAACAATTTTATCAATATCCTTAACATCAAGCAGTTCCTGTTTTTCCTCTTCGGTAACATACTCACTTTCTAATAAATCTTTTATAATAGCATCAGTCTGAAGATTACTATTGTTGTATTGTGTTAATAAGCTGTCTTTTTTTATTGGGTCTTCTGTTTCTGTATAAGTGTCTAGAAGTCCCTGTTGCTCTGTAAATAAAGAACTGATTTGTGATATCAGATCCCCAATGGCATCAATCTCATCACTCACATCATCCATTCCACTCCAGTCAGGATCGTAATCCGTGACTAAGATTCCATCAACAAGTTCATA
>NZ_PGUB01000142.1:0-8793 GCF_002924285.1 Aquimarina sp. I32.4
GAAGATGTAACGGTACAAGCACAGCGTAATATTAATACCGCCTCACAAGGTGATACCGCAATTCTAGCAGAAGGTACAACGACAGTACAAGCCACAGGAGATACTACAGTGCGCAGTGATGCAACCATTACAGTAGAGGCAGTAAGTGATGCAATTCTAAAAGGACAACATGTAACTGCCCAAGGCCAAACCACAGCAACTCTCAAGGGGCAACAAGCAAAAGTACAGGGGCAAGAAGCCACCATACAGGGAGCCAGTGGCAAAACCGATTACAAATAATAAGGTAAAACCAATTGAGAACTCAAAACACATAAAATCATGTCATCAAAACCAGCAGCCACTATAAGCAGTATGCATACTTGCCCTATGTGTAGTGGCAGTACACCACATATAGGAGGGCCCATCACTACAGGAGAGGCCAATATTATGCACAACAATAAACCAGCAGCTACTGTAGAGAGTCAATGTATCTGCGCCATAGGAGGGCCAGATACGATAGTACAGGGGCATCCCGCAATATTTCACAACGGTAAGCCTGCCGCTATGGTAGGACATATGACTGCTCACGGGGGTATAATCACTACAGGAGAGGCCAATATCACCCACGGATTTGTTACAGAACCTATGGAACCCTATACCATGTCTACTGCCAAAATCCCATTCCCACAGATTGGTATTACCAACCGATTATTGGGTAATACCACAGAAGCACAAGCAAATCAACAAGCCCTGCAACAACAGGCAGAAAATACAGAAGGTGAACCCAAAGTATATAACTACCAATGGCGAAAAGAAAGAACGGTTATACGCGATCGCAAAGTGCTAAAAATAGTGACTTTAACCGCTGATGTGATACATATACCTGATGGAGGAAATGCTACGATTAAAGTCCTAATCCCTGCAAATGATGAAAGCCAAGAAACTCAAGTAGTCGAATTGACAGGGGTGGTCAAAGACAAACAAGTAACCGTAGAATGGGAGCTAGAAGATGCAAGTGCTAATGAAAACAGTAATAGCTAGACATGGAAAGAAACGAAGCTCTTGAAGCCTATCAAAAAGAAGCCTATAACCAAGTTGTAGCCACCTACACTTTCTCTGTAGAAGTAGCAGGGGTAACCTCTAGCGAACGCCCTTTATTAGAAGCAAAAAAACCAGGTGTTAGTCTAAATTTTTTACGATACGGGGCTTTTAATGCCAAACCAAATATTCATCTCAAACAGGATATCCAAGTACATGCACCCGAAACCAGCACTGATATTGAAGAAGATCAAACAACCACACATGAAAAGGTCAAACGTATAGAACTCGACCCTGTAGAGGTAACAGCCAATAAAAAAACACCCCAAAAACCGAATGACCATCTGCCAGAGATAGAAAATGCATATTACCAAAGAACCATCCTTAATGAGGGCTATTTGTACCTTATCGAAGATGGCGAAAACCAACATTGGCTGGAATATGAGATTAATGCCTTGGGAGGGGTACACCCCATATTTTGGAAAAACAATATAAACGACGATAATACCTATAAGGATAGTAGAGATAAAGTAGCCTATAGAGCTGAATATTCTTTGATTTTTAAAGAAGGCACCATCCTTTGGGTGGGGTATTCTGCCACACAACTTTCTATTAGTCAACTAGAAGAGCTTAAGGGGAATCTGGGGACTACCGATACTTTTTTAAAAGTAGAATGCAAAAGCTTTCTTAAAACAGAAGCAGAAAATCTAGACTACAAACAGCAAATAGCACCATATAATCGTTTTTATGCCCAATTTGATCCTAGATTAGAAAATCAATCCATGATTTTTGCAAACAGGCTAAGGCACATTGCAGAAATAGAACAAGCACCAGACCCTAATAACGAAAATGACCTGCTAGAGGATCTGTTTGTTACCCTGCTAGACCCCATAGGTTGTGCAGACGATCTATACTATTTAACCGAAAAAGAACACAACTACCACGAAGCGCTTATAGCAACGCTCACCATGCCCCAGCATCCTCGAGATTATTATGAAACAATCTGGAAAAATAGTAGAGAAGATAGTAACGACAATAGTAGCGAAAACAGTAACGATGATAGTAAAGACGATAGTGACGGCATTTCAAAAGAAATCCAAGAACAACTCAATTATCTTTTTATCACAGCACTTGCTACCTATAAATTTGTCTACGACAATCCCGAAACCATAGACGATTATAGTAGAGATAAAAAATCTTGGTCACATGGTGTAGACCGAGAAAAAATCTATAAAATATTAAATGTAAGAGAAAGAGAAAAACAAAGAGGGCGTATTTATAAGATGCGGGATGCCTTGGGCACAGTGCTAAAATCAGAACATTACCAGAACGCACTATTGGGCTACAAAAACAATATCCCCTTGCGGCAAGAAGCAGGAAAACTACACGCTGCCAGCCACCTATACATGCTTGCTACCTACCAGGGCATTGCAGACAGAGATTTAAACCTAGCCAAAGATTACAAGCCTAGCCATGATTATTGGTTACAACAGATCAGAAACACGCTGGTACCCAACCCCACTGTTTTTAAAATGACTACGGCACTGCTGGATTTAGAAATAGATATTGACGATTTAGAAAACGAAGCCAAAAAACCTATAAAAACACATCTCAAGTTTGGTAAAAAATTTGTCTCGCTGGGCAAAAAAATATTAGGTGCCTATGCCGCTATTGGTAGTGTATCACAGTCTGAATTTGAACTGGTAAACAAAAAAATATTTTTTGTAAGCACCATTTCCAAAAAAGGAAAAAAAGGGCCTTTTTACAAATTTAAAAATAAAACCGTTGATGGCTTTTTAAACAATAGTGAGCTAAAAAAACTTGCCAAAAGGTAATACAACCACCAAACTCCAACCTATACCTATTACCAAGTACATCCCGATGCCGTAGACGAGGCCAGAAAAATTGCTCGTAGCTCTGGGCCAGGCAAAAAACCGGTAATTTATGTAGATAAAGGAGAGAGTGCCAAATACGGCAAACAGGTAGAAAAGTTCTTAGACAGCAAAGGATTTAATCAATTTGTACTAGCCTATGAGCTATGGGGATTGACTATGGCTTCTCAAAAAATCATGGAAGATGGCGCTAATTTTAATACTATTATGTCAGTATCTGGGGCATTTGTAAAAACATCTGCAATAATTTTAAAATTGACCCAAGAGAGCAAAGGGGCAGCACGCTTTGATGCTTTTGCCGAAGCAAAAAAACTAGAAGTACCCAGATTGATCAATCGGTATAAAGGGGATACTATTGAAGTTACCTATAAAGGAGTTTCAAAAGGATTTAGCGCAGCAGGTAATGCTTTTACAGTAATAGCTTGTGCCAAAGACAGCTATATTGGTTTTGCCAAAGCTGATTATGATGCTGCCGTTGCACAAGCCGTAGCAGGAGTAGCCAGTGGGATATTACTTGCCTCACAGGTTGGGCTTATTGCAGAACTGGCGTTTCCGCCTGCACTAATCATCTCTCTTATCGGGATGGCAGCGTTTGGGATTGCCATTTATTTTACCGATACAGAGCTAGAAGCCTATTTTAAACACTATCCCCTAAGTACCTTTTCAAACATAAAAAGGGAGTTGTACGATCTAGAACCCTATGATTTTATGCTAAAATTGTATGAGGGTAGAGATGAATTATTATGGCCTAATAAAGACAATCTGTTGGTTACAGAATCTTATGACCACCTCAAAGATTTTAAACGGGTATTTGTAGACCTAATGAATTTGATAGGCAATTGCTCATTAGAGATTAGAGGGAGTGAGCATCTACACTCACCTCGCGATAAACAACACTATTTTCACGCTCCCCAAAAAACCTATATAGACCAGTGGTACCACCCTTGGCGGGCAATGGGCATACAAATTAGTTTTGGCGTATTTTTACAAAGTGTAGAAGATTTAGAGTATGAGCTGTATTATGTAAACCCTGATATTTTACGGGGGGAGCGTTATGCCATACCTATACCCAAACGGTATAGTAAAGTACTACCATTTCTAGATAAAAACAATACCTTTACTGTAGAGTTATGGTTACAAATACCAGATCAACTAATGATTATAGAAGAAAACACCTTGCAATCTGTACTAGAAGTACCTAGAAATACCAAACGACAAAAGGTACAACTAGATTTAGAAGCAGGAGAAATTGCCGTACTATGCAGATTGCATAGCAAACACCAACAAAGTTTACCCCTTACCAATCAAGATACCCACGGGTATTTATACAGCCAATTGCCCATACAATACCGTACCAAGGGTACATGGATGATAAGTCGTCGTTCGGGGTTTACACAAGTGGTGACCAAAGCTCAATTTTTAAAAACCTATCCATTAAAAAAAATAAACTATGTCAACTAGAAACTGGTTTAAAAAAGATGCACTGCCTTTTAAAATCCTAACGAAACCTACTCCCAAAAATGTAGTAGATTGGTTTGATGAAGTAATCGATGGTTTGGATGATGAAGAGCTAATCTTGATCCTACGTGCCAGAGGGGGGATTAATATCCCTACGCTTTTATGTGTTTTTGTAGGAATAGTTCTAACGATTGCTATGTCTATAGGACTCTTATTCTATGGCTGGGAAAAATTTGGAGGAAAAGGTTTTTTAATTACATTATCAACACCATTTATAGCTGCACTTGCATCCTATTTATATGGCTTTATCTTACCTACCAAAAAAATAGTGTTAAAGCGGTATACAGGTATGATGACCTATCCTAGCTATGGGTTTTACCCGCATATGACCTTAACCTTTACTCGCGCTACGGTATATAAATCCCTAATTAGTGGGCCTGATGCTACCATAGGTGGGTATAAACTAGCCGCTCGTAACCCGTATAACACAGGAGTGGGCAAAGGCAATTATGACCTAGCACCCGCAGACCCAGAAGAGTGGTGGAGCTATTTTGTATGGTATATGGATCAAAACCGCCCCTTGCCCCCAGGCAAATCCTTTGATCCTTATAGAGATAAAGATTTTGAGCGTCGTAAAGCCGCAGGATTCCCCAAACCGTTATATAAAAGCAATATCCCAACACCAGAAGCCACAAAAGAACAACAGGCAGAACGTGAACGTATTGGAGGGTGGTAAAAAAAGCTGTGAATATCGAACACCCAATACTGAATGTTGAATAATGAATATCAAAGTTTCTCACTACCCAATATTAAATTAAAAAAAATTAAAGGATGCCAACTAGAAACTGGTTTAAAAAAGATGCACTGCCTTTTAAGATTTTAACTGAACCTACGCATAAAAACGTAACAAAGTGGTTTAATAACGAAATAGGAGGTTCAGATGATGAAGAGCTGATCTTAATCTTACAGTCTAGAGGATTTAGCATGATGGGAACAGCCTTTTATGTTTTATGGCTCGTACAACTTTTAATTATGACAATTATTGCAATTTTTTCAGATAAATCTAATATAGATTTAGATTTATTATTATACTCCTCTCCTCTATTTATAATTGGAACTGCTTTGTGGATTTATAATCTTATAACACCTACCAAAAAAATAGTGTTAAAGCGGTATACAGGTATGATGACCTATCCTAGTTATGGGTTTTACCCACATATGACCTTAACCTTTACTCGCGCTACGGTATATAAATCCCTAATTAGTGGGCCCGATGCTACCATAGGTGGGTATAAACTAGCCGCTCGTAACCCGTATAACACAGGAGTGGGCAAAGGCAATTACGACCTAGCCCCCGCAGACCCAGAAGAGTGGTGGAGCTATTTTGTATGGTATATGGATCAAAACCGCCCCTTGCCCCCAGGTAAATCCTTTGATCCTTATAGAGATAAAGATTTTGAGCGTCGTAAAGCCGCAGGATTCCCCAAACCGCTATACAAAAGCAATATCCCAACACCAGAAGCCACAAAAGAACAACAAGCAGAACGTGAACGTATTGGAGGGTGGTAAGAAGTTGAAAAAAAAAGAATAAAAAAGAATAAAAAACAATGGAAATAAAAAGTAAACTTTGGGAGCAAATAAAAAACTATGATCTAGATGCCCCATTAAGTAATTATGGGTTTTCTACTCGATTGGCTTCAGAGAATAACTGGACAATTGATTTTACAAAAAAAGCCATTCTAGAATATAAGAAGTTTATGTATCTAGCAGTAATTTCCCGTTCTATGGTTTCTCCTTCAGAGATTGTAGATATAGTATGGCACCAGCACCTTATATTTACACATTCTTATACTGCATTTTGTAAAGAAGTAAAGAAAAGGATTCAACATAAACCTTCTATTCATAAAAATGCTAATGAAATAAAAAAATTTAAAGAAGCAAAGAAACGAACTACTGATTTGTACAATAAAAACTTTGGAAAACAACCCAAGGAGTTTTGGCGATATAATTCTATTTATGAGCCTCTATCACTAGAAAAATCAAAGATGCGTATTCCGTTTTTTTTACTCTTAAATGCTATTTTGCTGGTATTTATAATTACTATTTTATATAGCCCTCTCAAAAGTATTTATAGCCAAATAGACAACCCTTACTTTTTGTTGTTATATATTCCAATTGTAGTAGGTAGTTACTTGATTCTAAATCATTATAATAAAACAAGGCTACTTTCATTAATATACAAGTGGGATAAAGATTCTTTTATTTTTAAGCTGGAACCGATGGAGTTGGTGTACCTAAGCAAAAAGAATCTAAAAGATGTTTCACATGGGGTACTCAATGAGATGATTAAAGATGATAAAATTGATGTTACAGGGCAAGAAAAGCTTAGAATTACCAAAAAAGAACCCGAAGATGTCGTAGAAAATGCAATATATTCAACGCTTAAGGATTCTCGTAAAGATGAGTATTATATCAAAGTTATTGATGAAATAGTAAGCAAACCAGTTTTTCAAAACATAGCAGAATCAATGGGTAATTTTCAACAATATTTTGTTGAAACAAAGGAGTATTTTCAACTTTTTTCTTTTAACCTCTATATCATTTTATTCTTTTTTATGATTGCTTTTGTTAGATTATTAACAGGGATTAGTGGGGATAAGCCTATAACGTTTTTGGTGGTTACCTTGATAGGGTATATTATCTTTAGCTGGGTTTATTTATCGAGGTTTAAGGATTTCTTTATGCATAAAACAATTCCTGAATATTATAGAAGTAGATTAATTCATAAATTAAATGATAAAGAACTAAAGACATGGGATTATTTTAGGTATGAAAAAGAGGCTTTGGTTGGTTCGTTTATTCCTATAGTCAATTATACCTCTAGGAATCATATAAATTCATCAGGTAGTGGGTGTGGTAGTTCTTGTGGATCAAGTTGTAGTAGCTGTAGTAGTTGCGGAGGGTGTGGAGGATGTGGGGATTAAATATATAAAACGATAAAGGAATAATAAATATCGAACACCAAATACTAAACACTGAATGTTGAAGTTTTTTATTACAAAATCATACATTATAATAGCAGATAAGTACATAAGAGAGATTACCAAAAAAACTGTGGCAGTGATCAGGCAGGGCTAGAACAATATCATCATAGAGTCTATAAAGAAAACTCAATTTGAGTAAAATTATAGTACAGTAGTAAAACTTATTTAAACATAAAAAATGTTACAAAACATCAACATACAAAAACTGGTCGATGAGATCTCACAACCCAATGTGGTTTGTGAGATTGATAATGAAATCCCCAAAAATGCAGAGGGCAGATACATACATATTATCTATACTTTGGTAAACATAGTAAGACCTTGCATGTATAAAAAACTATTTAACCCTTATATTCACATTAAAGATATCCACGGGAAATTACTTTTTAATGACAGGTTACATATTGCTGATACAGCAATCAATGAAATAGCCATTAAAAATGCGAGGTATTTTGATGTCCATTTGGTCAGAAGAAAAGATTCTTTGATGGTACATTACTGCGTCGTTACTCCAGAGTTAATAGCTCAGAATAGACCCTATGTAAATCGAATTAATTTCACTGATGGAGTCTTTAAAGAGGTAGCCTATAGAAAAGCAGCATCTATCATTATAAAAATGATAAAAGATAAAGAAAAAATGGATCATAATTCCTCAGAAAACTTCAGTATCACAGTACATAATTATGAGCCAGAAACTCAAAAATGGTGCATTGAGAATTTTATCACATAAGATTAATAGAAAATATAAGCATAGGTAAATCTAACATTAAATCTTATTGGGGTTTTATTGTATGGTATATGGATCAAAACAGACCCCTACCTCCTGGAACTGCTTTTGATGCGTATAGAGAACAGGATTATGAAAGACGTAAAGCTTTAGGATTTCCTAAACCGTTGTATTATAGTAACATTCCAACACCAGAAGCCACACCAGAACAACAAGCAGAACGTGAATGTATTGGGGGGTGGTAAGAAAGGTAAAACCGAAAAATGCTAAATGTAAAATGTAAAAGTTAAAATGAATATCGAATACTGAATGTTGAATGTTGAAGTTTTCTCAATTCTCACTACTAATGTGTTTTGACCCCTATAAAACAAGAGTAATCTTTTAAATTTGGATTATTAATTATGCTACTCTATTTTTCATTAAAATTAAGTGTTTGTCTTTGTTCCATTTTTCCATAGGAGTTATTCTTCCCAATAGTCCATGATGCCTTACGTTGTTATAGAAAACCACATATCTTTTTAGTATTTGTTGAATCTCTCCAAATGTTCTATACTCAAATCGTTGAAAGACTTCTTTTTTAAGTATTCCATGATAAGCTTCTACATGTGCATTTTCCTCTGGTGTAGCAACATGAGTAAACTCTTGACTTACCCCT
>NZ_PGUB01000143.1:0-8495 GCF_002924285.1 Aquimarina sp. I32.4
AGAGAAGTGGGTCTCTGATATTACCTATATCAAAGTGGCAGGTCAATGGAACTACTTGACTATAATTATGGATCTAGCAGATAGAAAAATACTGGCATGGACATTAAGTGAAGATATGACTACAGAAAACACCATCTACAAAACTTGGATAAAAGCTAAAAATAGAAGGCAAATTACTGAAAATCATATATTTCACTCTGATAGAGGTGTGCAATATGCTTCACGTAAAATGAAGCTGATTTTTAATAAAAATAGTACCATCAAACAAAGTATGAGTAGAAAAGCAAACTGTTGGGATAATGCAGTAGCAGAATCGTTGTTTAAAACCATTAAATACGAATGTACCAATAGATATAAATTCAAAAATTATCTTCAGGCATACTCTAAGATAGAAAACTATATCCAGTGGTACAATACACAAAGATTACACTCTTCTTTAGGATATAAAACTCCTCTAGAAGTAGAAATACAATATTGGAAAAATAATAAAAAAGTGGCTTGAGAAAATAGTCCCAAATTTATTAGGTAGTCCAAACATCAGCAACTAGTTTTTATGAGTTTAGCATTGTAGCTTTAATCTGCTTAACAACTTCTATATGATCTAATCCAAAATCTTTCCAGGCAAGGTTTAGTTCTTTCATATCGATATGTTTTACTATCGTACCATAATCCGCTTTTTTTCCTTCGATAGTAGGGTATCCTATTACATAAATACTATCTGCAAGCTCTACGGCCAATTCTATATCATGGGTAGAATAAATAATGGTATTAAACTCGTGTGAAGAGGTTATCAGGTTAAATGCTTTTTTTACATCTTCGATATTACCTACATCCAATCCAGAAAAGGGTTCATCTAGTACCATATAATGTCCTGAGCATAATATTTGCTCGATAACTGCTGTACGTTGCCTCTGTCCTCCTGATAACTCACAAGGATATTGATCTTTTGCCTGTGCTAGTCCCCAATCAGTGAGATAACTCATTATTGTTGTGTGTTTTTCTTCTTTGGTCATTTCCTTTTTTCTAAGTGCAAAAAGTAATGCCTCATACACTGTTTTATTTCTAAACAGCGTATATTTTTGATCTACAAAACCTATGTCTCCTTCATTTACCTCTTTTGCATCATTTTCTGATGCTGTCGTTGTATCTGCGATAAGCACTTTTCCTGTTGTAGGTTTTATCAATCCTGTCATGGCTCTAAATAAGGTAGATTTCCCTCTACCTGATCGACCTACAAAAGCAATTACCTGCCCTGTAACATTGCCTTCTCTTACTACATCTTTTTCAACAAAATTAACATCTTTTATTACGGTTTTATCACCATAAACAACGCTTAGGTCTTCTACATATAATAATGTATTATGTGTATTATAATTCATCTATTTATATTTTGGAGTATCTAAAAAAGGCTTTTCGCAAGTAATCCAACGCAAAATCTATGGATAAACCTACTAGTAATATCACGATCTGTAATGCTATAATTCTACCGTGATTCATAAATTTATCAGAGTTTTTTATCAAAAACCCTAATCCTCCTGCGGCTACCAGAATGGACTCTACTGTTACCAACATCATCCATACAATTGCTAGGTTTTGCCTTATCACTTCGATTACATGATCTATTCTTCCTTTTACTACTACTTCCCACAACACTTCCCATCGACTACATTGTAACGATCGTGCGTGGTCAAATTCTTCTTGGGATATAGCACTCATCATACTTAATAATGATGTGGTAAGATAGGTACTCATAAATACAACCAACACCCATACTTGCATAGTTCTGGCATCACTAATTATAATTGCCAAATAGAATGTAATTCCTGTAAGTGGAAGATATCGTAATTTACTTAACGCCTTAGCTATAGGAGCTACAACTGGTATTGTGGATAAATAGGTAATCACTAAAGAAATAACAACTGCTATGAGTATTGCTTTTATACAAAGTAATAATGAGCTTCCTATATGAACTACAAGCCCTTCATTATAAAGTTCTGTAAATCCCGTTAATACTTGCTTAGGAGAAGGAAATAAGTGTCGTTCTCCCATGCTTGATAAAAACCAAAATACGACTACCAGCAGTATCCAGAAAAGAACAATAAGGAGTCTATGGTTTTTACTGATATTCTCAAAAGGTCGAAATAAATACTTCATACTAATTGTTATTAAAAAAGAAACCGTCTAATACAATGTAAAACAAGGCTAAACATTGTATTAGACGGCTTTTATTAACTAGATATCATTATTATTTTAATAGTGTAATAACTACACGTCTGTTTTTTGCTCTACCACCACCTGTAGTATTGCTTGCTACTGGTTGATCTTCTCCTTTTCCTATAACAGACTGAAAACGCGACTGAGGAATTCCTTTACTTCTTAAGAAATTTACCACCGATTGTGCACGTCTTTGTGACAGGTCATAATTAGATTCTGTAGAACCTGTATTATCTGTATGCCCTTCTAACCTCAGTTTGGTATCTTCTGCCTGAATCAAAAGGTTATAAATAGTTTCTAATGTACTTGCTGATGATCCTGAGATATTAGCACTTCCTGTATCAAAATTAATATTCCATTCACCAGATGCTAATACTTCATCTGCTTCTTTGGTATAATCTGCTTTATATGCAGAACCTGCATCGATATCATTTATATTTTTGACAAAATAAAGGTTTACTGCTTCATCATAAGGTACGATTCTCTTTACAGATTCATTAAATCCAAAAGGATTCAGTTCGCTTAAATAAGAAGAAACTTGGTTATATACAGCTTTATAACGATTGGTTCCATCAGTAATACCATAATATTGCATTACATCTGCATAATTAAATACTCTAGAACCTCCCATATTATAGTCAATCCCATTTTTATTCCCTTTTTGTCCTTTGAACATATCATACCAATACTTTGGTGTTTTTAGATCATAGGTTTTAGCTACGGCTTCAGAGGCTCTTACTCTCCATCCATCGTACTGTTTCATTTGATTGGATGCTGTCAAAGCAGATTTCAAAATATTACTTACAATATCAGGGTGTTTTACTGACCATTCTTTTACTGCTATAATGGTTGTTGCCATTTGATTGTTAAATTCTCGGGTAGATATGATATCTGTAAACCCACTCAATTCATCAAATACCATCTTATCTCCTGGAGTCCATGTAGCACATCCATCTATTTTTTTATTAATGGTCTTTCCTGTTAACTTCCCGTTTCTTACTTCTTTTAGAGGAACTGTCCAACCTGCTTTTTGTGACTTAATCAATTCTTCTGCAGATTTTATATAATCATCGTCTTGCGATGGATAGAAGTTTACTGCTTCTGGGTCATAGGTAGTAACATCTGGATTCACTTTTAATCCATTGGCAAAAGCATAATTCAAGGCAGTTACCCAGTCACCATCTCCTAATACTGCAGATATCAAAGCTCCTTTCATACTTTTTGGATCTACTTTCCAACTTGGTGGTCCTATTAGCTTATCTTCTCCATAACTTAATCCTACTGCTCCAACTACTTGTACATGATATTTATCTTTTCCAAATTTATCATCCAAAGCTTGTTGCATGGTACTGATATAGAATGGTGCTCCATCCCCCATCATCATAATAGCAAATGCACTTTTATCTGCATCAGGAAATTCTTCTCCTTTATCGAATTCTTCGATAAATTTCATTTGCATGTTTCTCAATTCAGAAAGCCAGTCTTGACGTATTATTTCAAGGTTTACCCCATTTTTTTCCATAAGAGACCCTTTTGTTGTTTTTGGTCCTCCATTGGATACAATAATACCTGACTGAGCATTCCATGCGTAAGCAGCTATTTTTACTAATGGCTTATTTTTTACACTACTAGAAAGGCTATTAGAAGGTAGTTCTAATTTTTCTGAAGTAGTTACATTATCTACTTCATCTTTATTTATATTCAGTTCTTCTAATTGCTTCGCTTTTCCAACTCTCAATCCTGGAGCAAAATAATACACGGCACCCAAAATTGCTCCTAGTATAATAATTACTATGATCAACTCGGATAAGGTAGTGAGTTTCTTTGTTCTTAAGATTTTACCCATTTTTTAATTTTTATTATAATTTGTATTTCAGTTAGTTAGTCAAACATATTTCCAAAACCACCACTCGCCTGCTTATCTTCTGCAGAAAGTTTATAATTTGGATTGTTATATTTTTTTGCATCAGGAATATAATCTTTTCCTGTTTTTATTTTATCTGCCAATGTATCTAATTGTGAGTAAAGCTCATCACTATCAATATCATACTTAGAGGTGAGCATATCTATATCAGACAAGTTTTCTTGTGTTTTTGCTATATCTAAGGCAATCGTCTCTGTTACTACATCTAGTGCATATTCCAGCTCCCAATCTTTGGTAAACAACATTGCAGATTTTGCACTATCGGTAGCTGCTTTAGCTGATTTTGCAAATTCATATTCTTTTTCCAGCATCTTGATGGTTACTTCAAAATCAGAAATTTTAATATCTATAGCTGTACCAGCTAGTGTAAGTTTTCTATCTAACTTACCCATCACACTGGCTCTACTACCGTATTTTTGAATAAATCCTTTGCTTTGTTGTAATTGGTGAGATACTCGTTGTGATTCTGATAATTTTTTTGCCAATGCACTGTGTAATTCTACATAGTCATCAGTATCTTTTCCTACATCTCCTTTTTGCGCAACTATCTTTTCCATTCTGTTACGGATTTTCTCGGCTTGCTTTTGCAAAGACACAATTCTATCCTGAAATTGTTCTGCTTCTTTTTCTGCTTTATGCGCTTCGACTTCCATATTACTTTTCAAAGCTTTTATTTTTGCTTTCGAGTCTTTGAAAACCTTTCTATTTCTAAGCATTTTCCCCTTTTGTTCTTGTAATTCTCCAAAAGGGTCATGTCTAATCAATGATTTATGAATTCCTCTTGTGACTCTACGCAAAAATTTAAAAATTAGCGGTAGCATCATAATAAAGAATATCACAAAAACGGCTACTCCTGCAAGTGCAATTACTTGTCCTAAAGCGGTAAATAATGGTGGAAGCACATAAATCCATGCGGCATATCCTAATCCTGCAAATAATGCAATCTTTAAAAATGCATTAAGACCTTTTTCGCCATTCCTCCATTTATTGGGGTTTAAAGATATTTCTCCTTTTTCGTCATCAAAATGTTTTAGGATTGGTAAATCCAGTACATGACTTTTTGATTCTTGATCCATTAATGTATTGGTTATAAATTACTTTTTATGCCATCGACTACGGCAACTATTGTTTCCAAAATTTTTGATCGTGCCTTATCATTGGCAACTATTTTTTGATCTATCTCTGATACTTCTGACATCAAATTGGCATCAACCGAACTGAGTAGGTCTTTTTTAACACTGATCTGATTTTGAATGTCTATTAATTTCTTTTCTAATTGAGAAACCTCTGCACTTAAACTGTCTTTTTTTGTTTTTTGAGCTTCTAAAATTTTGGTTTTCTTAGTGCTTCCTTGACTAGAGTATTGTTTATGTACTTTTTCTATCTCATTGATATAAAAATCTGCCTGAGAGAGCAAACCACTTTTTGTTACATTAGAATCAACTCCCTGAGCCATGGTCAATGCCATTTTATATACAGAGGGGTCATTAGAGCCTACTGCTTTGATTGCTTTAAAAAACTCATAAAAATCATATCCTGGTTTATTCAAAGATTCAAAACCTGACTCATACATTTCTATTACAGTATTTAGTACAGTATCGTTTACCAAAGTTGTTTTAGGAGGTTGTACAGGAAACTTTGAAACTGGTGTAGTCGTTTCTGGGAAAGATTGAGTTTGAGAACGAGTAGGTTCTTTTACCTCTTTAGCTTTTTTCTCTTCAGAATTTTCTTCTTCATTGATAAAAAGACCTTTCCAGTTAAATTTTTCTTTAGACATTTATTCTATTTTTGATAAACTCATTTATTACTACTAATAATCCAAGAAACAAATTTATATAAATTCTTATAAATATTATTCTTTTTTTAATCCTATGCAAGTACTGAATCTTAAGTTTTAACAAATCATATCTACAACTATTGTTTTTTACCTTATAAATGATCCATACTAGTATATTCGTATATATATATTATCGTTTGTTACATACTTACTGTATCGAATTGATATCTATCAGTATTCTCAATGATCTAAAAGTACATTTTTTTAAGCTACAAACGCAATAACACACTGACAACTAACTTATTACCATTATTTAATACCATTTTTTTGTTACTCTTCTTCTTCATCAAAAAGAATAATTTCTTTTACTGTTTTGAGTATTTCAGGGATATCATCCTCTGTCAGGGTCATTAATATCTCTTCTGTGATTGGTGTAATCGATACAATTCTGTTGGCTTGCCGTTCTATAATTTTTTCAAATAAATTTCTTATGGTTCTTGCATTTCCAAAGCCTCTATGTCTTTTTTCGTATACTCTATCTAGGATTTCCATCAATTTTTCTTCTGTATCAGGAGTAAGTTTAAAATCTGCTTTTCTGGCAAATAGTTTAAAAATATCCAGTAATGCATGTGCTGTAAAATGATCAAATTCAAAATATCTATTGAATCGGGATTGTAATCCTGGATTGGTTTGTATAAATCCTTGCATTTCATCAGGATATCCAGCTACTACTACAACTATATTATCTCTATGATCTTCCATACGTTTTAGCAGGACTTCTATTGCTTCTGTACCAAAATCATTAAGTCCTCCTGAGGTAAGTGAGTATGCTTCATCTATAAATAAGACTCCTCCTAGTGCAGATTTTATAATTTCGTCTGCTTTGATCGCTGTTTGCCCTACATATCCTGCAACCATTCCTGCTCTATCGGTTTCTACCAGATGTCCTTTTTCTAGATATCCTAGGTGCTTATACATTCTACCCAACATACGGGCAACGGTTGTTTTACCAGTTCCTGGAGGTCCCATAAAAACAGCATGTAGTGTATTATTTGATGCTTTTAAACCTTTTTCTTCTCTTATTTTCTTAATTTTTAAAAAGTTAGTAAGGTCTTTTACATTTTTTTTTATTGCATCCAGCCCTATAAGCTCATTGAGTTCTCCCAATACAATCTCTAGTGTATCATTCTCTGGAACTTCATTGACACTGGCTTTTTGCACAAAAATTTTAGGGTGGTTTATACGGTGGATGGTTTGCTTTAAAAACTCTTTTTCTTTCTCATTAATTTTTCCATCGGCATTGACTATCAACGATGTTATTCTATGTAAAAATGCTCCTATGGGTAAAAACTGATCATTACCAATCTTTGACAATATCGATGGTAAAACGAATTCAGTTTTTAATTCTGCTACTGGTTCAAAAAAAGAAGTCTCTCTAATAATGCTTACATTTTTATCAAACTGTGAGGATACTACCAATTGGTTGATTTTTGCCAGATCATATGCAGCACTCAAATCTTTGCCTTGTAATTTCTCGTAGAAATAAACCAGTATGAACTTAATTTTTGTTTCTATTGTATTTGAGGTTGTGTGTAGCTTTATAAAATCATCTACTATTTTTACGATATCATGTAGCAAAACATGTTCTGCCTTGTATGCTACACCTTGTTGAGCATTGTCATGAATAGTTGAAGTAATCGTTTTTTTGAAGTCATTATTGCCATTCAATTCTTTACAAATTGCTACTGCTTTATCTCCTTCTTTTTTTAATAGTTCAAGATAGGGTAATGAGATTTTCAATGCTCGTTTTTTTTAAGTTTATATATAATACTACAATGCATACCTTATTCAAATATAAAATATCTTATCCAATAGACCGCTTTATCAAAAAAATAAGAAAAACATATTACAAATAATTATAAAAAAAACCTCATAAGCAAGACTCTTTGCCTCCTAGTACCTTTCTTGTAATTCCTTTGGTAGTAAAATCTATATATGTGTATAAATGCCTTGGGAGGATACTACACCTAAACTCTGGATTGAGGATAGATTGTATGATA
This sequence comes from Aquimarina sp. I32.4, assembly GCF_002924285.1. Taxonomy (NCBI): domain Bacteria; kingdom Pseudomonadati; phylum Bacteroidota; class Flavobacteriia; order Flavobacteriales; family Flavobacteriaceae; genus Aquimarina; species Aquimarina sp. I32.4. The sequence goes on from NZ_PGUB01000143.1 coordinate 7,976, forward strand.
TTTTCAATTGAGTTTGTGTTCATTTTTTTAGATATTAAACTATAAATATTTTACTCGTAATATTCAATAATTAACTCTCTAATTGTCATTTTACCATGTTTATCTATGACAATTCTTTTAAGCTATATTCTATAATACGACTTAACTAGTTATCTTTGTTTTAAAACAAGTGCAAATGGTACCAGAATCTTTCACAGAATTTTTCAAAAGCCTAGATGAATTGGGTCGTGAGACCGTAATTAGGGAGCTATTATCTATGGTCGATCCTTCAGAGCCTGACTTGTATACTGTTCATTCCGAGGTGCAACAAATCCAGTCACTACATTGCCCTAATTGTCAAGACATCGATATCCGTGCAAATGGCAAGGCTAATGTTGAACTAATCCTCGTTGCCTCGGGAGCTTTTTTTAGCTACTTACAAAAATACCTTAACTTGATGACTTGACAAAAATCTTAAGCATATGTATATAAAAAAAGTCAAAAACGATTTTAGAAACAGCCATAGAAGCGGTACCAAAAT
>NZ_PGUB01000144.1:0-8400 GCF_002924285.1 Aquimarina sp. I32.4
AACTGCGGGACTTCCTTTCAAAGTCAATTTCTCAAGTTCTGCCGCCAATAAAGCCTGATCTTCAATGGATAACTTACCTATTTCAACTTTTATCTTTTCTAAATCCATGAATTAAAGATACGAATAATAGAAATTATAAACTAGAGCGTTGTTTAATTATAAAATGTAGTAAAAATAGCAATCAACTCCTTTGGCGGGATTACTTTATTAGGATATTCATGCATCTTTTCAAGAACTGTATCTACAGCCTCTAATCGCAAGCCCATTTTTAACCCCATATCTTTAATTGCTTGAATTTCTAATGGAGAAGCCTCCTGATCTATATTCATCAATAAAACCAATCTATGAAACTGAAGAATCCTTTGTGATTCTGGTTGCAAGCTTTTTTTCTCAACCTCTCCTTTCATCAAAAAGTCTACTTCTTCTTTTTCTATTCCGAGCTGTGATGCTACTACTACAATAAAATTATACTCTTGTTCTTTAAAATTTTTATCCGCTTTTGCAAACTGTATCATCTCAGAAAGCAAGCTTAATTTCTCATCTTTACTATGCATAAACCAATTACTTTTACTCGAAAATAATAAAATTTCCTACAATTCAACACTTTTCTTCTAATCCTACCTTATATTTTCATCTTATTTTACATTTAAAACATATACCTTTGCCCTATGGGTTTAACAAACAATGACATTTTCAAAAAACTAAGAGTTGCACATAAATTAAGGGATGATGATATTATAAAGATATGCTCATTAGTTGATTTTAAAGTTACCAAAAGCGAACTAGGAGCTATGTTTAGAAATGAGAATCATCCTAAATACATGGAGTGTGGTGATCAGATTTTGCGTAATTTCTTAAATGGATTAGTTATCCACCTAAGAGGGCCAATGCCGAAAAAAGAGAAGCCTATTCCTAAAAATAAGAAGACAGACTAACGTTTTTTACTTCAAAATAAATGCTTAATTTGGTTAGTGAGAGTATTTTTTCTCATTAACCCCTTAATTCAAGTATTTATTATGCTTACTGTTGCCGAAAAACAATTATTCAGAGAAGAACTTTTCCGCCATCTGGATGGGATTGCCGTGGCACCCGTTGCTTATTCTCTCTTAAAAAACAAGGTTATTGATTTCCTTCTGTCAAACAAAGAATCATCAATTTCTCATATAGCAAGTCTAAACAACATCAATAAAGGCTATTTAAATGTTGCTTTACGAATACTAAGCTCTCAGGGTTGGCTAGACTACAAAATAAACAATAATGAGGTTTTAGTAGAACTCAACAAGCTATCTACAATAGCGTTTAGCCATATACATCTATATAAAGATGTTGTTGAATTATTAGAATACTCTGGTAAATTTCATCCTAGAAAATTCGAATTAGAACCGTTTCACAAACTAGAACAATTATTCAAAAAACATAAAAATCGTTTTGACCTTCCCATATCACAAAACGGCACTATTACATTAATACAAAACCAAATACTTAAACATATTGAAGGAGCCCTAGTTGGCCCCACAATAGTACATTTAGGCATGGGAGGTATGTTTCATAAATATTTTATGGAAGCTTCTTTTAGCCCCGAAGAATACCATAAATTCCCTAAAAGTTTCGACACCATCCTCTCTTTTTTAAGTTACTTAGGGTGGTTCAGTAAATCAAATGGAAATTACACATTTACTGATAAAGGTTTGTTTTTTGCTAAAAGAGCGTCTGCTTACGGGGTTACTGTTTCCTATATTCCTATGTTTAGGCAAATGGATTCTTTATTATTTGGAAACCCCAATATACTATGGGAATCCAAATCTAGTATAGAAACACATGTAGACAGAGAGATGAATGTTTGGGGCAGCGGTGGGGCTCATGCTACATATTTTAAAAAAATTGACGAAATCATCATTAGTATATTCAATAAACCTTTGAATCAACAACCTAAAGGAATCTTGGATATGGGGTGTGGTAATGGTGCTTTTTTAATTCATCTTTTTGAAGTTATTGCTTCAAAAACATTACGAGGAAAACATCTAGATGACTATCCTTTATTTCTGGTTGGCGCTGATTACAACAAAGCCGCATTAAAAGTTACAAGAGCCAATCTTATTCAGGCAGATATTTGGGCAAAAGTGATTTGGGGAGATATTAGCGACCCAGACCTGCTTCAAAAAAACCTAAAAGATGACTATGCCATTGAATTAAAAGATTTACTATCTGTAAGAACTTTCCTTGATCATAACAGGATATGGAGCACTCCTTCTTCTTCTATAGATGCCCCTAGTGTATCTACTGGTGCATTTGCATACCGCGGAAAACGATTAAATAACGATGATGTAGAACGTAATCTAAAGGATCATTTTACAAAATGGAAAAAGCATATTACTCGCTACGGTTTAATTATTATAGAACTGCATACGATCTCTCCTGCACTTACGGCAAAAAATATTGGCAAAACAGCTGCTACAGCATATGATGCTACGCATGGTTTTTCTGACCAATACATCCTAGAAATAGATGCTTTTTTGAAAGTGCTAGATGAAGTTGGCCTGCAGAGTGATAAAAAGTATTTCTCAAAATATCCTGATTCAGATTTAGCAACAGTAAGTATCAACTATATTATTTAACCTCGCTTTATCCAATACAATACTTTTTTTCGCCTATGCAAAGAAGAAAAAATAACTGATTTTCTTTTTACAGAAAACTCAAAACATAACTAGCATAAAATCTATAGTTAATAAAAAATCCCGGGTGATTACGCCGGGATTTTAATAAGTATTCATTTAGTCAACAATTTACTCCTCTACAATGCGAACTGGCATTTTAAACGTTTTGGATTTTAGGTTAAACTGAGTTCCTACTGTTCTATAGTTTAAGCGATATTTTATAAAATCCTTAAGAACAATACTCTTTGAATCTACAGACAACACTACAATCTCTCCTAAGTCATTTACTGTAAATGTTACATAAGCTTTTAATTCTTTTTTAATTTTAAAAGAAGGCTTTTTTAATAATGTTGAAACTTCCTTGTTAAGGTTTTCTTCTACTTTTTTTGAAGGTTCTGTATTGGCACTTGCTACACTACTTACTATAAAAGCTACTGCCAAAAATAACACGCTTAATTTTCTCATAATCTATTCGTTTTTTTGATTTATACTTATAAGACACTCTATACTTCAAATCTGTTACAGTCAAAATCTTTTTTTAACACAGATTAACAAATAGACAAATCAAAAAAACTCTCAAAAGCCACCAAACAAAACAAACTAAACCCTTGTAAAGCAACGTATTAAGTATTTACACTCTGGATATTTATTAATCATTTTTTTTCTTTCTGCTAATTCAAAATCTTTAAAATCAAATCCTGGAGAAACGGTACAACCCACTAATGAATACCCTTCTTCATTCTTTACACCCGATGCAAACCAACATCCTGCGGGAACCACTAATTGGGGCAACTCTCCTTTATCCAAATCTAATCCTAAGGTATATTTTTTGTATTTCCCTTCTTTATCAATTACATGCACATATAAGGAAGCTCCTTCATAATAATGCCAAATCTCATCTTGATTAATTTTATGAAATGCAGAAAAATTACTCGAGGTAAGAAGGAAATAAATTGCTGTACAATAATTACGATCTCCTGTAAACTCTTTTCCTAAAATTTGCTGAGGCACAACACCTGTGCTTCTATATGTTTCTTTATAAAAACCTCCTTCTGGATGTGGATTCATGCCTAGTTTCTCTACCAGTTCTTCTACTCTCTTATCCATAACGTTTCAAATTTTACACAAAAAAAGAAGCGATCCTTATTACAGATCGCTTCTTACATATTAAATATAATATATCTTATTATGCTAGCACAGCTTGCACTTTATCTGCTGCTTCTTGAAACTGAACTGCACTTTGTACATCCAATCCACTACTATCTATAAGTTCTTTTGCTATATCTGCATTAGTTCCTTGTAAACGAACAATAATAGGCACATTAATCGCATCCCCCATATTCTTGTAAGCATCTACTACACCTTGCGCTACACGATCACAACGAACAATACCTCCAAAAATATTAATCAATATTGCTTTTACATTGGTATCCTTAAGAATAATTCTAAAAGCAGTCTCTACACGTTTTGCGTCTGCTGTACCTCCTACATCTAGAAAGTTTGCAGGCTCTCCACCAGCTTGCTTAATCAAATCCATTGTAGCCATTGCAAGACCAGCTCCATTTACCATACACCCAACATTACCGTCAAGATCTACATAATTAAGTCCTACTTCTTTTGCTTCAACTTCGATCGGATTTTCCTCTCTGATATCACGCATATCTACATAGTTCTTATGTCTATATAATGCATTTTCATCTAAAGTTACTTTTGCATCTACTGCCATTATTTTGTCATCACTTGTCTTAAGAACAGGATTGATTTCAAATAATGATGCATCTGATTTTACATAGGCTGTATATAATGCTGTTACAAATTTGGTCATTTCTTTAAAAGCGCCTCCGCTAAGTCCTAAATTGAAAGCGACACGTCTTGCCTGAAAAGGAAGTAAACCTACAGCTGGATCAATTTCTTCTGTAAAAATTAAGTGCGGAGTTTCTTCTGCAACCGTTTCAATATCCATTCCTCCTTCTGTAGAATACATAATCATATTACGTCCAGAAGTACGATTCAACAACACAGACATGTAAAATTCGTCTGGCTCATTATCTCCAGGATAATATACATCTTCTGCTACCAATACCTGATGAACTTTCTTACCTTCTGCAGAAGTTTGCGGAGTAATCAGATTCATTCCAATAATTTCTCCTGCAATTTCTTCTACTTCTTTAAGGTTTTTGGCTAGCTTAACTCCGCCACCTTTTCCTCGTCCACCAGCGTGAACTTGTGCTTTTATCACATGCCACCCTGTTCCTGTTTCGGCAGTAAGTTGTTTTGCTGCTGCTACGGCCTCATTTGCGTTTTGCGCTACAATACCACGCTGAATACGCACGCCAAAGCTATTCAATATCTCTTTACCCTGATACTCGTGTAAGTTCATATTATTATTTTTTTACCTTTTTTTTAGGAATTCCAAAAATAGCAAAAGTGAAATTACTGTCCCAATCTTTTACAGTAAAAAAATAAGCTTTTATGATTTTGTATAACAATATAATAAACATTAAAAATTGAATCAAAATCAAGAACACTTATTTACAGCTTAAAATCCTCAAAATCTAAAGGGTCAAAATTTTTAAAATGACCATTCATTTTAATAACACTCTTTGCTCTGTTCATCTCCCTAACTATTGGAATAGTCACTTCTAAATGAGTGATCAAATATCTCAATCTTTCTTTTTCTGTGCGAAGTTTTAATAAATGATATTCCTGATCTAGCGCTAATCCTATTTTATGAGCTACTTGATAACTTACAAAAGGAATCCCAAAAACAGGAGGATCCTCTATAGTTAGTTCGACATAAAGAATTGTTATACTCTTGAGCAATTCTTTTTGCAAATCTTCTGCTACACTTACTTCATCATCAAAAAACTCAACTTCTCCTCCTGAGTAGAGCTTGCCAGAAAATTTAAGATGAAAATTTTTTATTTTAAAAATTCTTACCCCAACACACAATACATCACTTTTTCCATCAGGATATTTTCTATTTATTTTTTGTAGCTTCACCTCTGTTCCATACTCCAGCTTCTTATTAATATAAGTAGGGATACCAAACGATATCCCTTCTCTCTCGCAATCATCAATCAATTGACTATATCTTTTTTCAAAAATATGTAACGGCAAACGTTCTCCTGGATAAACAACGGTAGGTAAAGGAAAAAGAGCTAACATGTTTTTTTATTTAAAAATACTAATTCCCATAGCTATGTTACTTAAACCCAAGTTAAAAGTACCGAAATCACTCTTGATATCTTATTTTTTTTACACAAGACACTATTATCTATAATTTTATTGATAATTTCGTACCCTTAAATTTGTGACCCGATGGAAAATAAAAACTTATTAGCTATTGCAAAAGAGTACGGGAGTCCTATTTATGTATATGACTCTTCAAAGATTATCTCACAACACGAACGCCTTTCTGGTGCGTTTAAGAAAGTGAAACACCTGAAACTTAATTATGCAGTCAAGGCACTTTCTAATATTGCGATCCTAAAGCTAATGAATTCATTAGGAGTAGGACTAGATACTGTATCTATACAGGAGGTAAAATTAGGATTGAGATCTGGAGTAAAACCAGAAAATATAATTTTTACACCTAATGGTGTATCTCTAGAAGAGATAGAGCAAGTTTCTGCTCTTGGTGTACCGATAAATATAGACAACCTGTCTATTCTTGAACAATTTGGCACAAAACACCCTAATGTACCTGTCTGTATTCGTATGAACCCTCATGTAATGGCGGGAGGAAACAGCAATATATCTGTAGGGCATATTGATAGCAAATTTGGTATATCTATCCACCAAATACCTCATATTCTAAGAATTGTAGAAAATACGGGGATGCGTATCAATGGAATACACATGCACACTGGTAGTGATATTCTTGACATCGAAGTATTTTTACGTGCCTGTGAAATACTTTTTGAAACTGCAATGCATTTCAAAAACCTAGATTTCATAGATTTTGGAAGTGGTTTTAAAGTCCCTTACAAACTTGGTGATATTGAAACTAATATTGAAGAGTTTGGTCAAAAAATGACAAAGCGGTTTAATGCTTTTTGTAAGGAGTACGGAAAAGAACTCGCATTAGGTTTTGAACCTGGTAAATTTCTTGTGAGTGAATCTGGGTATTTCTTAGCAAATGTAAATGTTATAAAACAAACAACCTCTACTGTATTTGCAGGCGTTGATAGTGGTTTTAACCATTTAGTAAGACCAATGTTTTACAACTCTCATCATGAGATCATCAATATATCAAATCCTAAAGGAAAAGAACGCTTTTATTCTGTGGTAGGGTATATCTGTGAGACTGATACTTTTGCTACAAACAGAAGAATTTCTGAAATCAAAGAAGGAGACATTGTTGCTTTTAAAAATGCAGGAGCATACTGCTTCTCTATGGCTAGCAACTATAACTCTAGGTACCGCCCAGCAGAAGTTCTATGGCATAAAGGAGAGGCTCATTTGATTCGTAAGAGAGAAACATTTGAAGATCTTACCAAAAATCAAGTAGACATCGATATATTTTCAAAAGCTACTGAAACGGCTTAATTAATAGATTATCTAATAAAATATGGCTAAAGAATGTATATTCTTTAGCCATATTTTATTTTACACCAAACCTTGTATCATCTTCATTTCTTAGATTTCTCTTGCTACCACCTACAATAATACAATTTACGGATAAATTTTTCGTATATTTAAAGAATGGGTAAGCATATATTATTAGAAGTAAAAGAATCCTCAAGTCATTTACGGAATTTAATCAGAAAAGAGACTAATCCTAAAAATGTATTACGACTACAATCTTTGTTACATATTAGAGAATCAAGCTTTTCTACACAATCAGCCTTGGCAGAACATTTAGGATATCACGTTCGTAGTATGGAACTTTGGCTCAAGTTATATAAAGAAGGAGGTTTATTCGCCATGCTTTTGAATTCAAAAGAAAAACAGCAGCGCAAGCGAATCATTACTCCAGCTGTACACGATGGATTATCAAAACGACTTAATAATCCAGAGCAAGGTTTCCATAGTTACGTACAAGCGGTAGAATGGGTAAAAGAAAATTATGGAATTGACTATAAATACAACACATTACGAGAGTATATGATTGCTTTTTTTGGTTCTAAAATAAAACGCCCCAGAAAATCTCATATAAAGAAATCAAAAGAAGCTGTTGCTGATTTTTTAGGCTATATTCTATAATACGACTTAATTAGTTATCTTTGTTTAAAAACAAATACAAATGGTGCCAGAATCTTTCACACAATTTTTCAAAAGCCTAGATGAATCGGGTCGTGAGACCGTAATTAAGGAGCTATTGTCTATGGTCGATCCTTCAGAGCCTGACTTGTATACTGTTCATTCCGAGGTACAACAAAGCCAGTCACTACATTGCCCTAATTGTCAAGGCATCGATATCCGTGCAAATGGCAAGGCTAATGGTGTACAACGCTACTTTTGTAAATCGTGCAAGAAGTATTTTAGGGAAACTACAGGTAAAGTTACTTTTGGTTTAAAAAAGAGGAACTTGCTTAGCGTTTATTTGTACCATATGCTATCAGGCAATTCGATAAAGAAATGTGCTGAACAGACAGGTATCTGTATTCAAACTTCATTTAACTGGCGTCATAAGATATTAAGTGCCTTTGAAGGGGCTGTTCCAGATGGTTTTGAAGGTATTGTAGAGAGTGATGATATTTTCTTTCTTGAATCTGGCAAAGGAAACAGGGAATTACGTCAG
>NZ_PGUB01000145.1:0-8264 GCF_002924285.1 Aquimarina sp. I32.4
AACATATCTTTTTAAGACCAAAAGCTACAGAGGGGTCAATATGACCAGAATGGGGGTCAGTATCCATAGAATATCCATAAATGTTACCTAAATATATTTTAACCCAATTGCTTATTAAAATATAGTCTCATAGCATCTATACTCTTTATGCATTTAGAATAAAAATACCATTATTTTTTATCATACGTTTTGTAGGAAACCCTCATGAAAAATTAATAAAATACTGTATAGCAACTGGTATTGAGTAGTGAGAAAACTGTATTGAGTATTAATTATTGGGTGTTCTATAGTACTCCTTGGTTCCCACCCTACGCTGGGAGGACAAAGCTTTCTCTATAAAACAGCGTTGGTAGTTGGTTGGTGGTGAAACTTGGTATATATAAAGAAGGCTTCTGTAAGAGAAGTGTATAAAGTCGTTTTCTTTAAAATTAGGGGTTTGTGTGGCGGTTATTGGTGTTGTATACCGTTTTTAGTTTTGTCCATCTATATTTAATTTGTAATTTGATATAAATTTATTTTTATGGTAATTAATAGTGAACCATCCACCCATTCTTCCAACATCACACCAAATATCTAGTTTCTTATTTATAAAATCATTGACTTCTATGTTTTGATAAATTATTGTAACTACGTTTCCAACAGCGTACTCTAAATTATTAAAATTCAAAACTTGAAAGACTAGGTCATTTTGCTTATTAATAATCTTTAGTTCTTTCATTCGAACTCTTTGGTCATCTTTAGTTTTTGAATATACACCAATAAAATAATAATCTTTAAGTGAATTTAGTTGTAAAATTTCTACATTTTCAAACGTATGAACATCTGATGTGTCATTAAGACTTGATGTATACTTTAATTCTAAGGGTAATATTTTTTTGTTTTGTAAGTTTTTCCAAGTACCAATAAGTTTATTTTCTGAAAAATTAAATTCTAAAACTGCAGTATTTTTATCGTTATAGATTTCGTAAAGTTGGATTTTATTATTTTTTAAAATCCCTTCTAATTTAATTGGATTGTTGTATTTGTCATATTTATATACACCATTAAGATTAAATTCTTTTTTATCTTTTTCTCCAAAATAATCTTCTGTAATTTGAATTGAAAGAGTTATGGGGTGTTTTCCTATTGTGCCTTTATAATTGTAACATTTGTACCAGCCTGCATATGTTTCCGTTATTCCAAAGGTCAAAAATAGAATTGTTAATAAAACTGATTTTTTTAGCATAGTATATTTTTTGAAATGGTATACAATGAATAGCTGTATGTGCCTTGAATGGTAAATATAGTTCAATTAACTTGAAGGTCCCAAAGGGTTAAAGTCTCTTATGTGCGGGGTCGTATCAGTAAGCAAAGTAAGTGGCAAGGTGGTTTGGCAGATATTGACCAAAGGGTATTTACTTTATCTGAAAACAATATCAATCCAGATAAGATTACGAATGATGATGCAAATACTTCTAATCTAGAGTATTGATTATTAATTACTGTATGATTGACCTCTTGATCTATCAACTTGGTTTGGATCAACTTCATAAATTTCAAATTGATCAATGTCGATTCCTGTTTCATCATTTACCGTTTGTGTTTCACAGCTACTTGCTATAAAAAATAAAAGCAACATGCTGAATAAAGTAATAAGGTTCTTCATTTGTGAGTGTGTTTTTATGGTTTGTTATCCTAAAATAACACTAAATAAGAGATTACATCTCTTGCCAAAAAAGTTTGGTGTTATTATAATCAGAATGATTTTTTTAGGACTAGACACCCCCTTATCAGCAAGGGGATATAATTTTGTAGTAAAATATTGAATACTAAATAGGATGATGTATTGGCTATCTATAACTTATTTATAGTGCGTTCTGTATGTCTTACAAACTTTGGGTTTATGATATCATGGTATAGAAAATCGATAACTTCATCAAAACATCTAACCATAGGTAATTCTGCCCACGAATGAGTACCTCCTATAATTGTATAAAAATAATAGGGAGTACCTAGTCCTTTTAAGCGTTTAGCAATTGGATCAGAACCATATAGTAATAGGTGCCCCTTATTATTAGAATCACAGTAATGATGTGGCGCAATACCATAAGGTACTAATATGTCTCCTGTACCATGAAAAAGCTGTGTGGGGATAGCCGTATCATGCTTTATATTGTCTATTGAGGTTACTGCCCCAGCCAAGCTTATTACTCCCGCGTATTTAAAATCAGCAGGTAATGTATCATCTTGATATGTATATGCCATGTTTAATACGGCTTCTGCACCAGCACTTCCTCCTGCAATGATCACTTTATTTGGATCGATATTAAATGTTGCGTTATGATCTAATATATATTTTATGGCAATATTCACATCGTGTGAAGCCGAGTTAATAGCGGCTATTTTTTTTGGTGTTTTGGTATCGCACCCAAAACCAATTCCTTTCATCGTAAGTTTATAAGAAACCGATGCAACGGCATATCCATACTGTGCAAGTCTTGTAGCAAAATCAACAATATTCTTACTGTTTCTCTGCCCTCCAGAGAATCCTCCTCCATGCACATATACAATTAAGGGCACATTCTTTTGTATAGTATCAGCTCGGTAATAATCTAACTGTAATGAATCGGTTTTATGAGTATAATAAGTATGTGTGGTGATACTTACTTCAGAAAAAATACTATCTAAATACTGTGTTTGCGCGATTGATAGTTGTACAGTGATGATAAATACGAGAGTGAATAAATAGTTCATTATAATGCTTAGAGGTATGTTTTAAGGTCAAATTTAGTAGAAAAGAGGATATGATGATAATTGATAACTTAAATTAATGATAATTAATCAAGTTTATTGGCTTTGATTGCGCAAAATACTTTCTTCTATAAATTCTAGTGTAGTATTAAAATATGCATCTCCACCAGTTTTCCATACAGTTAAGTGGTTTGCATTTTTTATTTCAATAAATTCTTTTTTAGTACTGGGGATATTGGCAAAATTATTTTTTGCATAGGTAATGTTAATTCGTTTGTCTTTGTTACCATGTACAATAAGTACTGGTTGTTCAATTTTTTTACAATAGGTGATAGGTCTGGCATCATCTGGATCAAAACCTGCAATTTTTCCTGCCCGATATATCAAATAATTAGTAAGTGGTTTTATATTAAAACCTACATGATATTTGAAATAGTCATTGGTAATAGTTTTAAAATCAGAGAAGGTACTTTCTATGACTCCAAATGTAATGCGTTTGTCATTTCCTAGAGATTGTAATGCAATGGCACCGCCTAAGGATTGCCCCCAGATACCTATGTTTTCTGTAATATTCTCTTGTTGATTTAATAGATTGATTAATACTGATATATCCTTTTTTTCTTTTACGCCAAAAGTGCAATGAGTTCCACCGCTTTGTCCGTGTGCTCTAGAGTCTAAAGCTATAGAGTTGTATCCTGCCAAGGATAGTTTTTTACTTAATTTTACAAAGGACTCTTTATTTGATCTGATACCATGTAATAGAATAATAGTTCCTCTTACAGTATCGAGGTTTGAATATGTTAAATAGCTTGTGAATGCTGTTTTATCAAATGATTTGAAATGTATGTATTTTCCCTTTAATTTATTGGTATCAAAAGAGGTTGATGCAATTATATGTTTTGTTTTGATCGTTTCTATCAATGGATTTTTAATTTCTGTAATAAATCGAGGGATATAAAAATGTAAGAATAAAACTCCTGATATGACCAGAAGAATAAAAGCTCTTTTACAGAAAACCCATTTACCGTTTTTATTCATATGATTTAATGATCTAGTGTGTCATACATATATTTACTCATTAAGAAGCGGTTTAAACAAATACTTCATGGGCTTACACCGAGGTAGTTTATATACAAATCTAATGAGTTTGAGAGAAACAAAGCTATATTTATCTTGATTTACGGTTTAATTTATGTCAATGCTATAAAAGAGATTATTCTACCTCAAGAATTCTTCTAATCTCATTCATAAATATGAATGCTTCCTTTTCTATTTGGTCAGTTAGTGTATCTGAGATATCAAAATTTGGATTTTCTACCAAAAGATGCTCAATAATCGAAAGACGATTTTCTATAGATTCTGGGATAAAATAAGTGTTCCAATCACTATTTTTAAAGATGTTCCAATATTTTTTTCTAATAGCTTTGTTCTGACCAGATAAACAAATTTCAAATCTCATTTTTTGATGATTGAAAATGATAACAAATTTTAATTTTTGTTTTTTTAATGAAGCTGTAGTGATAGAGAAATAAGTGTGATTCATGCTTCCTTGATTCATTTTTCCAACGGTGAAATCTGTGGGGTATTCTTTGATAAAATACGTTCTTAAGATTTTGATATAGCTTATCAATTGCTGATAATCTATTTGTATCTGCCCTTTTTTGATTTCTTCTCTGTAATGCTCCAGATTATTAGGACTGGTTTTTAAAATACTATTATTTGTACCTATGTCACTATTTTTTATGGGGATACAGATATCTACAATACACTTTTTTTGAGGATGTGTATTGGGATCATTATGATAGATTTCAAAATATTGTCCATCTTTAAAATCATACCCACTTTCTATTACCCATACACACATACTATCCCACGCTTTTTGAAAAGCATCAGTGGTGATTTCAAAATGTCCAATCGCATAGGTGCCTTTTTGAATAGTAATGGGCCTGATTTCTCCATCGACTTTAATATACTTGTGTACCGTTACACATGCACTGAACCTTATTTTTGAAGCTTGCGTAACCTTGGCATTGTCATGATATATAGTAATTGCTTTGGTATTATGTGTGTCTAATACTCCTTTTTGTGATGCCCATTCAAATAATTTTTTATAGGTGTTTTCAATTTTATCAAAATCCCCAATATGAGCGATCCCTGCTAATTGTATTTCTTGTAAATCTTTTATTTCTACTTGTGCATACATATCCATCCATTTTTTGATGTTCTCGATGCTACAAATGTATTTGTCAATAGTAAGAGGTTCTATTCCAATCTTGCTAATGATATCTGTTCCTTTGGATTTAAAATCTGTGGGGCTAACTCCATAATATTTCCGAAATGCTCTAGAAAATGAATTATCACTATTAAATCCATAGGTATATGCTAATCTGTTTAGAGGTGTAGTTGTTCCTACAAGTAGGATTGAGGCAATTCTTTCTATTCTTCTTCTGTTGATAAAAGTATTAAGGGTTTCTCCTGTATATACGGCAAAAATTCTATGAAAATGAAAAGAGGAATAATGTGCTTTTTTTGAAAGCGTTTCAAGAGATAAATCGGTATCAAGATTGTTTTCAATAAAATCAATAACATCGTTAATTCTTTTGATGTATTCTTGTCTTGTCGTATGTGCCAGATTTGACATAGATAGTACTTTTTAAAAAGAAGCATCTAAAATTAGTCAATTAATCGGACAAGGTAGGGGTAAAAAGATAGGTTATAATTTATTTCTAGGAGTACTTTTTTTATCCCATGCTAAAACTTGTACTCCTTTTGAATATTGTGTTTTATGGGGAGTACCATTGATCAATGTGTTGAATCGTTGATATTTTACATCAAGGTGATTTAAGGTTAGCTCTTTGATGGGCCATTCTATATGATGAATTTCGAATTCGTTTATAGTGGTTGAGGCATCTTGATGCAGGGCATACCTTTCTGTCAACCATAGGTCTATATCTGATTTTTGGGTTACTTTACTACCAATTTTATATTGAATATCAAGACTATCCTTAAACGTTTCATTATTAGACTTGAAACTGGTAGAGGTTCTATGCATTTTAGAGAATCGATAGGGTAATTGAGAAATAGCTTTTGCAATTTTACAGGATAATAATGTACCGCCCTCGATACTTAAAAAATAAACCCCAGGTTTATTATTGGCTATTACGTAGGTTCTTATATTGATTTCATCAAAATTAGAAATAGGAGGGAATGCTGGCAGGTATTTGGGCCTGATCTTCTCCATAGTAAAAACAACTATTGATACCCATGCTTTACCTTGAAAAAGGTCAATCTCTAACTCTTCGGGAACGTGTTTTATTAGTTCAGATACCTCTACTTGCCAATGTAGAAATATAGCATTATTCCATTCTTGATAAAATTTCCAGTTTTGATTAGGTAATTTCCAAGGGCGATGGCTGGTTTCTTGTAGTAGTTCATGAGTTTTCATTGTATAAATATATTCCTAAATGTTAGACTTCTTTTATATAAAAGAAAGCTTCGTTTGAGTTATCGGTACATAATATGCGATTGCATTCATCAATGATTATAGCTCCGTAGTTTTCTAAAATCTTGTTTTTTCCACAGTACTTTGGTATGAGGGCCTCAACGTGGTAATTAATTACCGCGTAAGACTACTCGACTGTAAAAACGTTTTATTTCAAATCATTAATTAGCCCTTTAACGGTTCTCATTAGTTTGTCAGCCGTATCCAAGTCACTTTGATTTGTTATTACGGATATTCCTAAATCATATTTTGGAAGTATAAAAAACCAATTTTGACTTCCAAAACCTCCTCCGTGCATATTATAATAGATTCCATACTCTTCATTTTTTTTGATAGGTAAATAATAAGCCATTTTTCGATGTCCGTTTTCATAGAGAGTTCTATGAGATTCTACAGATGTAGGGTTTGTATTATCTAACTGAAACTCCATATAGTTTACTAAATCTGGCATTGTTGTTTTTACTCCACCATCTGCTCCATACAATACAACTTCATGAGGAACAAGTTTTCCTGTCATGCCATAACCATTTGCTAGATATTGTTCTTTATTCTTTGGAAGATCAATTTGGGTATTTAGCATATTTGCATTTACCTGAAAATAATCTTTTAAAATAACATTGAACGATTTATCATAAACAGTTTCTAATATTTGGGCCATAATTTCTGTATCTACATTTGAATAGCCATATCTTATACCAGGAATAGTATCTAGCTTAATTTTATGTAGGTCAGAAAAGAAATCATTTTTGTTGTATTCTTTTTGAATTTCATACACCTTAAAAGGTAAATCTTCATTAAAATCAGTAAATAATTCGTTAATACTTTCAGGTAGAAATTTTTTCATTTCACTCGTGTGCGTAAGCAAGTGCTTTATTCTTATCGGCATATCATTATATTGAAAATTTTCGAAATCTTCTTTTAAATACTTCCTAATATCATCTTCAAGATTTAATTTACGCTCTAATACGGCATTTGCTACCAAAATTCCAGTAAAAGTTTTACTTACTGATGCTACTTCATAAATAGTTTTATCAGTTGGTTTGTTTTTACTCCCTTTATCTAATTCTCCATAGTGAGAAGTGTATTTTTTACCATTTTTATAGATTCCAATTGAAACACTATTTATTTTAGAATCCAAAAGAAGTGAATCGGCATTTCTATCCATTGAAACTTGAACTGGGTCAATGGTCTCGGGTTGCGATTTTTTCTCTGAATGTTTACAGTTTGAAAATGCAATAAGGCAAACCAAAAGGGTTATTTTAAATTTCATTTAGGATGATTTTTGATTAAGTATATTATATAGACGAGCAATATATACAATTTGTTACTTTATAAATGAAATTCATGTGTTTTCTAAATGTTTTACAATGTTTGTTATATGAAGCGTGTAAGTCCCTTCTGGACAAGGGTTAGGCTTTGAGCCATTAGTAAGTGGCAAGTTTGTGTATCGTGAGATATGCAGTGAAGGAAGCGAGATTACAAAACTCGGTACTGAGGTACACGAACCACATATGAGACTACTTGATTAACTACAGTATTTTTAGTTTTAAATATTGTGATTTTAATAAATTTTGATTTGGTTCTCTTATATATTTTCTAATAGGAAATATTTTAAAAACGATTTCGTTTTCTGAAATCCAAAAATAATCCTCGTGGTTTGATGATGGAGCCCAACTTTTGAAGCTAACACTAATTCTTTGTTCTACTTTATTTTTTTTAATTAAACTTAAATATGCAGATTCATTATTTTGATATGTTGCCGTGTTAGTGAAAATATCTAGAAAGTACATGCCATTGGGAGAGTAATTAGGAATACCAGATGAAATAGGTGTTTTAGAACCATTTTTTTGTTTATTAAAACATAAGTAGGTTGTTCAAAAAAAACGCTCTAGTTTATAATTTCTATTATTCGTATCTTTAATTCATGGATTTAGAAAAGATAAAAGTTGAAATAGGTAAGTTATCCATTGAAGATCAGGCTTTATTGGCGGCAGAACTTGAGAAATTGACTTTGAAAGGAAGTCCCGCAGTT
>NZ_PGUB01000146.1:0-8148 GCF_002924285.1 Aquimarina sp. I32.4
CTGCCAAAATCCCATTCCCACAGATTGGTATTACCAACCGATTATTGGGTAATACCACAGAAGCACAAGCAAATCAAGAAGCATTACGAGAAGCTGAGCAAAAAGAAATTATAGTAACCAATCTGCAATGGAGAAAAGAAGGTAACCCTATCTCTGAAACCACAGTAGGTAAAGAAGTAACCATATACGCAGATGTACATGGTGCAGATGCTACCGAAGGGAGCTACATCCCCCTGATTATCTATGAAAAAGATGAACAAGGTATAGATGATAGCGTATCATCAGTAATAGGTGAAATCAAAAATAATAGAATCAATGTGCTATGGATAACCATATATATACAAGATAATGATGATACAGAAAGTGCCCAAGAGCTACAAGAGCAGGAATATACACTGCCAGAGTATGTAGTAAAATATGATAACCCCGATGGCGAAACTGTAGAAAGTGAGCTACTAACTATCAAAGATCAACTAGAACTAAAGGTAATGAATAGCGAGACAGAAGAACCCTTGGCAAATGCAAACTATACCATAGCTCTACCCGATGGAGATATGATCGAAGGACAACTTGATGCAGATGGCTATGCCATTGTAGAAGAATGTAGCGCCTCTAGAAACTATCCCATAGTATTTTCTGTAAATGGCACTGTAATTACAACAGCAAAATATTAGCACTATGACATTTACTACCAAAACATATACTGCAACAGACGATACATATGATTCTTTGGCAACTACAATCATAGAAGAAACCACAAGTATCAGTGAGGATGAGCACTCTCAATCCTTAGCAGATCAAGTAGCAGAGGGAATAAAAAAACAATTGAGATACAAAAAAGTAACCTCTGGGGATCGTATAAAACTAATATCCAATGCCGAGTTCTACCTAAACATGGTAAATACTGCTACGGCAAGCTATGTAAAAAGAGCAACCAGAAATGCTACAACAGTAAATAATCTAGCCACTACACCGCCACATCTATTTTTTGCCGTTGCAGAGTATAACGATTACAAGGATTATGCATGGAAACATAAAGAGTATCAGGACAATGAAGGTGTCGCATATTTTAGAACAGAAAACGGGCATGTCATTCCTTTTGTTTCCAAAAAAAGAAATGAAACCATAGATGCATTTGTACAACGAAGAAATCAAATTTTTGCGAATTGCCAAAGAGAAATAATATCAGGGAAATTGGGTACAGGTGTTAATGGTATTAATGGGGATAAAACTCAAGCAAAAAAAGCAAAAAAAGGATGTATCTATATTTTTGACGAAAACAATGAACTCAAACATACATTTGTCATAAAAGACTCAAAATATCAAGAAGTGCAATTATCGCAAACTGATTATAGCTATCGAAAAAAAATAGGAATCCCACAGGAGTGCGCCAAAATAACCAATTTTTTTGCAGAAGATAACGAGACTTTAAAAAAATATCAGTTTGTATATTCACCCATAAAGCTATCAAAAAAAAGATTATTTGGTACAAATCACTCCTCTATACTACCAGAATTTGATACTACAGATAGTGCCAGGCATGTAAACATATCCAAGTATGGATTATGCGGCCTTAATGATGATAATCGATCAGGATCAGAAATCCTCACAGATTATCAACATAGAAATAGAGAGTTACCCCCCGCCATACATTATCACTTATCTAGTACTCTATATAAAAATATTGGGACTGGTGTAGTCATTCATTACCCCAACCCTTTAGAGGAGCTAAAACGTAGAGCAAAAGTATTTCAGAAACGTTTTAAAGATCGTGAAGCTTGGATACAGGATGAAAACAGGTCTGGGCAATATTTTTTGCATCAGGCCATTACCGCCATGATTGATAAAAATCCCACTATGAAAGCTCGGGTAAATGTGAAACGTATGGATAATTGGAAATATCTGTACGACAAAGAATATAAAAAAATAAACGACAAAATGCTATCAGGGATAATCAACCTGATTGAGTGGCTCAGAAGTCCAGAATTAATACAAACTGTATATAACCATGCCACCAGTACCGATAAGGTGCATTTGGTAGAAGCTACAGAAGCCTATGGAGAAGCCTGCCGATTTATAGGATACACCATCTATGGCAAAGAGTTTCTAGAAGCAGAACTACAGGACACCAGTAGTTTTTTATGCCTTATCAATGGGTTGAATAGCAATGTACGATCTAGCGAAGATTTTTTGGCACAATATGGGGTATTGCTGCGTGATGATGTGATGAATCAAGATCGGTATACAGCAATAGGGATGACCACCCGTAAGGCAGAACAGGCATTGGTAAATATACTAGACACTTCTGCCCCAACCATTGGCAAAGTTTTTGGCAACAAGGCTGTAGCCAAAATAGCAAAGCGTTTGGGTAAAATTATTGCACAGTTCGACCTTACCTCAAAAAGAGTAAAACCAATTGATACAGCAGATACCATAGCCGAAATTATAGACAACGACCCGATAACCAAATTTCTAAACTCAAAAGGACTAAAAGGATTGATAGGTGTTTTTGAGATCTATAACCTTATTATTGCCATAAAAACCCTACAAGATGATCCCGAGCATAGTGCTAATAATATATTTGGGTTAGTAGGTGCCTCTGCCGATCTGGTAGCAGAAAATTATGGCTGGCTATTACAAACCAGCCAGAAATATATAAAAAGTAACAATATCAATACCTTGCTAGCCAACAAAACAACAGTTATCGCACCTCTTATGGTAGTATCAGGTATTATTGATTGTATGATAGGAACCAATTCGGCTATAGATGCACACCGCAAGGGCGAGTTAAAACTACGTGATGCCTATGTGAGCTATGCATTGGGGGGAGCACTTGTTGCCTTTGGCGCAGCTACTATGGTAGCAGGAGGAAAAACCGCTGCCCTAAGTGTAGGAACCGCTAGTATACCCGCAACAGCCATGATTAGCTCAGGTATTGTGATTAGCCTTGTAGGGTTAACACTACAGTACTGGTGGGATGATGAAAAAATAAAAAAATGGCTTAAACATTCTATTTTTGGGGATGAGCCTGAAATATTTAATAACAAAAAAGAATTGTTTAGTGGAGAAAACGAAAAACTCGATAATAAGAGTGCAAAAACTATTATTGATGAACTTAATAAAATAAAAATAAAACCAATTATTCTCGAAGAAATTAAAGCGATGAATGATATTATGTTTGAGTTTTTTGTAGCGGGCAAAATTCATCAAGAAGAGCATGGGGATACTCGCCGCATGGCATCAGGTTCTGATCCTCGACTGCCAGGTTTGTCTGATCAGGCAAAAGCTCGTATACAGAGACATCGATTGCCTAATAAATATACCACAATAGCTGTAGATATAGAACCTGGGTTGATGACCTCCAATGCCACCATTACTTTTTCTAATCTAAAAAAACACAGTATCAATCGTTTTGTAGAACGTTTTGATCCCTATCAAATCAATAACGAAGCAGAATATACAAAACAACTTCCCGATATCTCCCTATCAATGCAGCATCCCGAGATGGATACTTCTATTGCTGGAAGAATCAATTATAAGCAAATGCAAGTAACCAAAGATGCCAGAGGTAGGGTAATTAATATCAATAAAATTTTTATCTTTAAAAACGAAGATATCGATAAACTCACGGGGGATATTACTATCGATTTTAAACGAAACTCTAAACAAATCATTACCAAATCTTTTAGTATAGAAATATAATGCAAAGTTATTTTGAAAAAGAAAAAAATATCCTACCAGGGCAAGGAGAAGAGTACTACCCTGCATATCGTTTGCTGTTTATTCCCTTTTTGATCGTAGGGCTACATCATTTTGAAAATTTAACTTATGCTTATGCTACGGCACTAAATATACAATCTATATTTATGCTACTTATCAGTGGGGTGATCTGTTTACAGGTGTATCTACTTACATTACATACAGGCTCCAAATGGCAACAATGGTTATACAAATCGTGTTTACTTATTGTTGGAGTAAATATAGTATTAGGTTTTTTTAATAAATACTCTGAACGTGATGGGGTATGGTTCTCAGAACAAGATGAAATAAACATTCGTAAACAAGATGAAAAATATTTAAAAGGATTAAATTTATTAGATACTAATAATAATATTTTTGTAGTTGGAAAGTTGAAAAAAAGATTAAGAACTCTTGAAGCATTAAGGGCTAATAAACTATCTAATCTCTCTTTTGATCAGCAATTTGATATATACGCAGAACACATATTACCAATGGATTTTAAAAATTATTGGAGTTTAATAGATGAAACTGGAAATAATACATCAGAAAGACTTTTAAGCGATTACTATGAATGGCAATATCCAGATTATCAAATATATATACATATACCTGATCTTGTTTGTGCAAATCCAAAATATCCAGCATATAGTGAAGAAGAGCTAACCTCTTGCTTTACTAGTTATGGGGAAAAAGGTAGAGATAGAAGCATAGACGCAATTGGCAGGGTTTTTAAAGCATCTGGGGGCTGGCCAGTATTACAGGATCGTTTACACAAATACTATAAAGCTATAGAAGAATATTTTTTCCCTACCTATGTACGTAGGGATTTGATAAACGATCCTTATTTTTTGATAGAGCGAGGGCAGTATAAAGAAGCACGGGCAGGCTTATCTAAATTACCCCCAAATCGTCGTGCCTTTTGTGAAGAAAAACTAAAAGCCTTGGGAAAGTAACTCAATGTAGGTTTATCGTTAAACACGAAGATATCGATAAACTCACTGGGGATATTACTATCGATTTTAAACGGAATTCTAAACAAATCATTACCAAATCTTTTAGTATAGAAATATAATGCAAAGTTATTTTGAAAAAGAAAATACCCCCCTACCAGGGCAAGGAGAAGAGTACTACCCTGCATATCGTTTGCTGTTTATTCCCTTTTTGATCGTAGGGCTACATAATTTTGAATGTATAACCTATACAACTTTATCCATCCATCCCTTTTTAGCTATCCAACATATATTTATGTTACTCATAAGTGGGGTGATCTGTCTACAGGTATATATATTAACGATACATACCGCCCCCAAATGGCAGCAATGGTTATATAAGCTCTGCTTATTTCTTCTTGGGATAAATATAATATTAGGTTTCTTCAATAAATATGTTGAACATCCAGAAAGTTGGTTTACTGATGAAGATGAAATTAATATTCGTAAACAAGATGTGCATTCTTTAGAAGGATTAAAGCTATTAGATACCACAAGGGCATTTGTGGTTGGGAAATATGAAAAAAGGATAGCTCCTCTAATATCAAGTACTAGCAATAAACCAGATAGTTTAACGTATGATCAACAATTTATGGTATATGAAAAAGAAATACTCCCAAAGGATTTTAGAGTCTATTGGGCATTGATTGATACCACAGGAAACAATACTTCTGAAAGACTTCTTGGAGATTATTATGATTGGCAATACCCTGATTATAATATATATGTGTATATACCAAATTTAGAATGTGAAAAACCTGAATATACTGAATACCATCCTAATTATCGTAAAGACCAACAGGCATGCTATACTACATTTGGTAGCAAAGGAAGGAGGCGAGATATAGAGGCCATTGGCAGGGTTTTTAAGGCATCTGGGGGCTGGCCAGTACTACAAGATCGATTATATAAATACTATAAAGCCATAGAAGAATACTTTTTCCCTACCTATGTACGTAGAGATTTGATGAACGATCCATATTTTTTGATAGAACGAGGGCAGTATAAAGAAGCACGGGCAGGCTTATCAAAATTACCCCCAAATCGTCGTGCCTTTTGTGAAGAAAAATTAAAAGCCTTGGGAAAGTAACTCAATGTAGGTTTATCTTTAAAAACGAAGATATCGATAAACTCACTGGGGATATTACTATCGATTTTAAACGGAATTCTAAACAAATCATTACCAAATCTTTTAGTATAGAAATATAATGCAAAGTTATTTTGAAAAAGAAAATACCCCCCTACCAGGGCAAGGAGAAGAGTACTACCCTGCATATCGCCTGCTGTTTATTCCCTTTCTTATTGTAGGGCTACATAATTTTGAATGTATAACCTATACAACTTTATCCATCCATCCCTTTTTAGCAATCCAACATATATTTATGTTGCTCATAAGTGGGGTGATCTGTCTACAGGTATATATATTAACGATACATACCGCCCCCAAATGGCAGCAATGGTTATATAAGCTCTGTTTATTTCTTCTTGGGATAAATATATTATTGGGATTTTTTAACAGATATGTTGAAAGAGAAAGTATTGGATTTTCTGAATCAGATAGAGAAAAAATACACAACCTCGATATTACACATAGTGAAGATTTAAAATTATTAGATACTAGTAATAATGCTTTTATAGTTGGGGCATATCAAAAAAGAATACGCCCATTTGGAAGAGGAGGAATGAGAATCAAAAGTAGAGGTTTGACTTCGGAACAACAGGATATGGTATATGAAAAAAAATTACTCCCAAAGGATTTTAGAGCCTATTGGGCATTAATTGATACCACAGGAAACAATACACCCAGAAAAGTTACTGGCGATTATTATGATTGGCAATATCCTGATTATCATGTATATATATATATGCCAGATCTTTTTTGTAAAAATCCAGAATATCCAGCAGATACCGATGAAGAACTAGCCCCTTGTTTTACCAGTTATGGAGAAAAAGGAAGGAGGCGAGATATAGAGGCCATTGGCAAGGTTTTTAAGGCATCTGGGGGCTGGCCAGTACTACAAGATCGATTAGATAAATACTATAAAGCCATAGAAGAGATATTTTTTCCTACTTATGTACGTAGAGATTTGATGAACGATCCATATTTTTTGATAGAGCGAGGGCAGTATAAAGAAGCACGGGCAGGTTTATCAAAATTACCCCCAAATCGTCGTGCCTTTTGTGAAGAAAAATTAAACGCATTAGGCAAGTAGCCTACTAAAACTGTGGCAGTGATCAGGCAGGGCTAGAACAATATCATCATAGAGTCTATAAAGAAAACTCAATTTGAGTAAAATTATAGTACAGTAGTAAAACTTATTTAAACATAAAAAATGTTACAAAACATCAACATACAAAAACTGGTCGATGAGATCTCACAACCCAATGTGGTTTGTGAGATTGATAATGAAATCCCAAAAAATGCAGAGGACAGATACATACATATTATCTATACTTTGGTAAACATAGTAAGACCTTGCATGTATAAAAAACTATTTAACCCTTATATTCACATTAAAGATATCCACGGGAAATTACTTTTTAATGACAGGTTACATATTGCTGATACAGCAATCAATGAAATAGCCATTAAAAATGCGGGGTATTTTGATGTCCATTTGGTCAGAAGAAAAGATTCTTTGATGGTACATTACTGCGTTGTTACTCCAGAGTTAATCGCTCAGAATAGACCCTATGTAAATCGAATTAATTTCACTGATGGAGTCTTTAAAGAGGTAGCCTATAGAAAAGCGGCATCTATCATTATAAAAATGATAAAAGATAAAGAAAAAATGGATCATAGTTCCTCAGAAAACTTCAGTATCACAGTACATAATTATGAACCAGAAACTCAAAAATGGTGCATTGAGAATTTTATCACATAAGATTAATAGAAAATATAAGCATAGGTAAATCTAACATTAAATCTTATTGGGGTTTTATCGTATGGTATATGGATCAAAACAGACCCCTACCTCCTGGTATTGCTTTTGATCCTTATCGAGAAAAAGACCTAAAATGTAGAAACGCAGAAGAAAACCCGCCACCATTATACCCTAGTGATATCAATACCTTGTATGATACGCGATAACAACAAAGAGAACGTGAACGTATTGGGGGGTGGTGAGAAAGAGTTTTTGAATATCGAATACTGAACACCGAATGTTGAATATCGAAGTTTCTCACTAGTTTAGCCCCCAATAAGTTCGGAGTGTTCTTTTAAATTTCAAACTAATACATTTGAGATATGAAATACAAGAAATGGACTTTAGACCAGAAGTTAGAAATACTAGCTACTTCGGAAGAGATTGGTATCGTAGAAGCTTGTCGTAAGTATGGAGTTAGCACTGGCACTTTTTATAGTTGGAGAAAGAAGTTTGACCATCAGGGAGAGGCTGGTTTAAAAGTTACTTATGAC
>NZ_PGUB01000147.1:0-8043 GCF_002924285.1 Aquimarina sp. I32.4
TCTAGGATTTTGAAAAATTCTGTGAAAGATTCTGGTACCATTTGCACTTGTTTTAAAACAAAGATAACTAGTTAAGTTGTATTATAGAATATAGCTTATTTTTTAACTCAATTGGTAATCGTATTCTGGTTAACTCCATACATAATAGCAACATCTTTCTTCCTTTTTCCTAAATTAATTTGTTTTATAGCCCGTTTGCGTATTTCTTTTCTAGTAGCCGAATCTACTGACCTAAAATCCATTTATTTCATAGAAAAAATATACGGATTTTATCCCAAATAATCTAATTATATTACCGCTATATTGATGTAATTCAATAGGTTTGGAGTTCAGCAAAAAGAGATTCTAGTTCTGCTCTGGTAATCTTAAGTTTAACAGCAAGATTATCAAACATCATTTCTTTTTTCTCGGTTTTAAAGTCAAAATCCTTGTCAGATAAAATAGAAAATCTCTGTTTGAGCATTACCTTTTGCTCTCTCCAACTTCTATTTATAGTAGTTTTAGCCATTTTATTATTTATTGCCATTAAGTTTTGTTAATTTAGTTGGCGGATTTATGATTGTTTCTGGATCTAATAGAGTGCTATTTTTTGTGTCGTCATTAAGTATTGAGGTAAGGTTGAAATCAATATTATTAGAATTATTTGCTAGTTGCTCTGTGTCTAAAAACTCCTCCAGAATATTCAATATAGATTTATCTATTCTTTCATCAAATTTTCGTGCAAATAAGTTATCGCCTTGCATTAAAAAGTCAATATCTGAATCTATCAAGATTTTTGGTTTCAATTTAAAATCTCCATCAGCTATCCATATAACAGCTCTTTTATCATCATTAACAATTGTTTCTTTGAATGAAGTATTCATGAGTACGGTTTGAAAAAATGATTTATCTGCGATCAATGTATTACGATAGAAATCTTCAAACTTTTTTATTTCAGGGCTATGATAGATAAATTCACAGCAAGTTCTAGTCAAAATCATCCATGGCCCTCCTATATATGGGATTACATTTTTCATAAAAGATTTTTTATAGGGTATGCCCAAAAAGCCTATATCTACCTCTTGAAAATAGTGGTCAACACGATTCAGGGTATCAGGGCGTACTCTCACTTGATTGGTTATTTTCATGAAGTTTTTTCCTTTATTTTTATACAAAAAATCAAAGAAGAAATCTTGAGATTTCAAAGGAAAATCCTGATCACTTAGATTAATAAAAAAGTCCCATTTAAGACAACGGTTTAAGAGATACTTCATTCCATGAATTTGGGACTGGACCATACTATACCCTCTCCAAACTATAGGTTCACTTTTTAAGACATAGGCATTCGAATAACCTTTTAAAAAAGTCTTAATATCATTTTTAACATTAATATCATTTTTTTGATCTATCTGAATTAAGTAGTGATTTCCTGGATGATAAATGGCTTTAAGTAACCTTTTGAACTCTTTAGGAAAACCATAAACTAGTATGAAGTAAGCAATTTTAGGTTTCTTTTTTGGAATATTGAAATGAAAGCTTTGTGCTTTTGTATTCCTTAATTCTTGTGTCATTTTATGTGTCTGTTATTTATACTTAGAATTTACCGCAAAAGAAAACTCTAAGTACACTGGTATTAGTTCTTAATTCTTATCGTTTTAAGCAATGATTATAAAAGCTCTCTTTCAAAAAAAACTACTTCCTTTTTCTTAGGGTCTTCTGCAAACGTACAGTAGTAGATTTGACGGTAATATAACCTTACAATCAATTTAACTTCAGGATTTACTTTTGCATAAACAATATCTCCTGGTTTGAATTTACCTTCTTGTCTAATCATATAATTTATCTTTACATTTTAAACACTTATATCTTCATAACCGCTCTTAATGATGGTAGACAACATTTTAAAACGCTTATTCGCTTTTACTATATTCCTTGCATGAGCTGGTATAATGATTGTTTGACCAGTTTCGATTGTAGTAAGTTTTTCATTAATGATAATATCAGCTGCTCCAGCTATGACTTGAATAAGATTATCAAAAGGTAATATTCTTGAAGGTAATGCTTCTCCTTTATCAAATGATAATACTGTTACTGTTCCTGTTTTTTTCTTCAAAATTGCTTTCATAACTACAGATCCAGGAACGTAATCAACTATGTCAACTAGGTTATGTGTAAATGATTTTTCTAATTCATTATTTTTCATTGATACTATGATAGAAGATTAACACTAAACTAGGGCAAGATGATCGTATAAGTTTTTATGCAACCATTAGTCACCACTCCTTTTTTCTTTTCTTTTTGCAGCTTTTGCTGCTCTTTTTTCTTTCAAATTCTTTTCTGGAGCTTTTTTACCTGATTTGGCTTTACCTGCTTTTTCTTTTGACATAATTTTCTGTTTTTAGATTATTAATAAGACACCACATAAAGCGGTATAATACGTATACAAAAATCGATTAATTAAAAATCTAATGTGTTACACTAGCTTTAACCAAGATTACATATATCACACTTTTGTATAACATTATTTTGAATATCAAACAACCTATTTATCGGAGTTAACAATCTATTGGGATATGATTAGATAGTAATTCATTGGTTTTTTTAACTGACTTTAAAATAGAGGTAAATAATTATTCTGAAGAAGGTGTTGCATTATTTTTCTTTTTTAAAGGTTTTTTATAAATAATTGTTCGGTGTGGATATGGAATTTCAATACCTTCTTTATCAAACCTTTTTTTAATGGATTGATTAATATCATAGTGCATATCAAAAGCTTTGAATGGATTATCACACCAGACTCTAGCTTTAAGGTTTACACTACTTTCGCCAAAGCCAATAAGAAAAACCTGAACAATTTCTAGATCTTTATTTTTTTCCTTCTTAGATCGGTTATCAATACAAAAAGGGTGTTTTTCGGCCTCTTCTCTTATTATGCTTATAGCGGTGTCAATATCGCTTTCGTAACTAATTCCTATAACGATTGACTCACATATTTTTTCATTGGCTATACTGCTGTTGACAACCGTTTCACCACTTATAATAGAGTTAGGGATAATAATCCTTCTATTTTCAAAATTGACAATTACAGTATGTCTCAAGGTAATATCTTCAACTGTTCCTATATGTTGATCGGCAATTGTAATAAAATCACCAACTCTAAAAGGCTTAAAAATAACAATAAATGTCCCGCTAACGATATTAGATAATGCTTGTTGTGCCGCTAATCCAATTATAGCTAAGAAAATGCCTGCACTTGCAAAAACCGTAAGTGCATAAGCTTTGAGTGGAGGGATAAGAAAAGTAATGGTGGCTAGGGCAATTAGCCAAAATAGAAAAGCAACAGCATTTTTAAAAAAATGATAATGAGTAGGTGCAATTTGAGAGTTTTTTGAGGTATGTAGAATGTACTTATTAAGTATCCATATTGTTAATTTAATAAGAGCTATAGTAACAATAATAACAATACCAATAATGAATAAGTAATTATCACTCCAGCTCGATATAAACTCTATTACTTTCATCTGCTGTTTTTAGTAGTTTTAAATTGTCCGACAGAATTTACCATTAAACATTTTGATTAATATTAATTTGTTTGTTCTAATATCAAAATGTAAAAAGGTATTCTGTAAAAGTTCTGTTAGACAAATTATGTTTTTATCTAATCATTCGTTTTAAAGAATACTTTTTAATGATCTTTAATTCTATGCTCTTTTCTGTTTTTTAACCACATCACTTACACCAATAAATGGAATAGCTCCTGCACCTGTTACTTGTGGTAAAACTCCATTCCATTTTTCTATTGCTTTGAGATTTGCTTCTATTTTTCTCAACTCGATTAGATCTGGTGAAATATTCATTTTTTGTAGTCGTAGTGCTTCTGCTTCAGCCGTTGCAGCAGCAATAGTTTGTTCTGCCTCGACTTTTATCCTGTCCAAATCTCGCTTTGCTTTTAAGGCATTCTGTTCTGCTGTTTGTTTTGCCTCAATAGCATCGGTAAAAGTTTGAGAAAAGCTAAACGAAATAATTGAAAAAGCATCAACAGATATATTCGATGCAAGCAACCTTGAGGTGAGTGCTTCTTGCATCTCAGTACTTACTGCTGGTCTTTTGGTAATTAATTCTTCTGCAGTATATCTTGCCGAAACGGCTTTCATTACTTCCTGAATTGCTGGATCAATTATGCGCTTTTTAAATTCTACTCCAATGGTTTGGTAAACTAAATTTGCCTTATCTGGTATAATATGATAATTCAAGGCCACTGATAAATCTACATCCTGAAGGTCTGAGGAGGAAGACGCAGCATCAGTCATCGTTTTTTGGATCTTTACATCCATTAGAATCACTGTTTGCATTATTGGTATTTTGAAGTGAATCCCTTCACCTAGTACAACATCTTGAACTGCTCCAAAATTTTGAACAATTCCTCTTTCACCTGCCCCTACTTGAACCCATGGTTTAAATGCTATTAATAGTATAAATACAAATGCTAAAATGAATAATTTCTTCCATTTGCCATTTTTCAATGCATTCTTTATTTGATTTATATCTTGATTATCCATTTTGCTTTTATTTTACTACAAAAATGTGATAATTAAATATACATTGTGTTATACCACACTAAATCCATATTACATATATCACACATTCTCAAATATCAATACAGCGAAAGATTATTTAGTATAAAAATAACTTTCAATATGCAAGGTTTCGTACAAAAATAGATCACCTTTAAGGTTATGAATAAAAAAATAATTTTGTCTATAGGGTTACCTATTAAAATAAGAAATGCGATTGGTAAAACAGCGATCATCGAACTTAATGCAGGGCATTTTGTGGTATGTAAGTATCAAAACAATATATCTGTATATCTAAATGATGCTAAATTGAAAAAATGGTATCCTGTAAGTCTGTATAAAAGATTGGTTTATATGCTTAAGATCTGGTTAACATAATATAATCGGTTATAAATCTTCTAGGTTTTGTTTGCGTTTTTCTTTCAGTTTCCTATAAAACGTAGGGGTTAAACCAGTGATTTTTTTAAATTGATTGGATAAATGTGCCACGCTACTATAGTGCATTTTATGGGAAATCTCGGTAAGATTTAGTTCATCATAAATAAGCAATTCTTTGACCCTTTCAATTTTATGGATAATAATAAATTGTTGAATAGTTATTCCTTTCACTTCAGAAAAAATATTTGCTAGATATGTATAATTATAGCCAATTTTTTCACTTATGTAATCGGAATAATTGACTTTGGGCAATTCATCTGTATAATGAATCATTTCTATAATGACATTTTTTATTTTTTCAATTAGAATACTCTTCTTATCATCTAGCAATTCTAACCCTGAATTTAAAAGATTCTCTTTCAGTTTTTTTCGCTGCTCTGTTGTAATGTCTTCTAATATCTCAATCATACCCAAGTCAACCAACACAAATTGCAACCCCAATTTTTTCAGTTCTTCTTTAACCATCATTTTGCATCGCAAACTGACCATGTATTTAATATATAGTTTGGTACTCATATTTTTATACGCTTATACCTCACAAGGTATTTATATTAGATAGTATAAAAGAATAAAGTTTCAAATACTATTCAAAAATGTATTATTTCTTCAAAAACAATTACTAAGACACTTGCGTAATAAATTAAAAAAATCAAATTTTCATATCGTGTTTTGTAATATATTTTTGAATTAAAGTACTCATACCTTTTTCAATAAAAGTAAAAAGTAATAAATATGATTAATCCGTTCTATCAAAGCCCTGCTTAAATAACCCCTAGATTATTGCAGGGCCTTACATCAAACTCTCAGTGATATTCATACCATATTATGCGTTGTTTATTTTTAAGCAATTATAGTTTTCTTCTACTTATGAAAAGTACGATGTCTATCATTTTTACTTGTTACTCCTTTGGTTTCTGGAGGGTATAGTGCTTTACTCATCGCATTGATGTAATTAGAAGCCCACTTTGTTAGTATTCTTATGATCCATGGCTTCTTTTTTTTCATTTCTCCTTTTGTGGTATTTAAGTGAGTTTTCATAATTAATAATTTTAAAATTAGTTGATTCTAGATTGTATAAATAAAAAAAGGCACCTTATTAGGATGCCTTCTATATATCTTGATGTTTGTATAAGTTATGTTCTTATATTCATCTTTTTTATAAAACAGACACCTTTTATGTTCTTATTAGAACAATACACCCTTTGTTTGAGAATCAAACGGGGACTATATTGAAGATTATTTAGTGTCATTTCTATTATTTTATATTTATAAATACAATCTCTTCTTATTTCTTGATTGCCCTGCAAAGATGAAAACATTTTTTTTAACACACAAACTTATTTTCTATTTATTTTGCTGATTACCAGTGATTTACACTTAAAATCAAGCATAAGAATTCCAGTCCGTTTTCAAACAGATACTGGATGTTTTGGCAATCGTCTGTCTCTCTGATGCTTACTTTCCAACTATTACTTTGTATGTACTAATTATTATTTATTCATATTCTTAAAAAAAATCATAAAAAAAACGTCCAATTTCTTGGACGTTTGTAGTTATATCTAGTTTTTGTTTTTAAATCACTTTATAGAATGATGATTAAAATAGCTACATAACGTCCTGTTTGAGTATACATCTTATAGATTTCTCGGGATACACACTGATTATACAGTGGTTTTAACGTGATATGTATTCTATTCTGTTTCATTTTGTTATACAAATATGCATAAGTTTTTTTGTTATTTTCTAAATTATTGTAAAAATCTTAATGTTAAGGAATCTTTTCTAAAAAATTGAGATTTTTCCTTTTATTGTCTCAAACACCAATCTAAGATTTTGGCTATATTTTTGGCATCGTCTACTCCTCTATGATGTGTACCTTCTAGTGGTATTTCTAATATACCTAAAGCTCCTTTCATTCCAACTTTTCTTCTCAGTCCTTTGACCTCAGAGAATAGTGTTTTCACATTGATATGATTGGCAGATAATGGATAATCAACTCCTCTTACTGAGCATTGTTTTCTCATCATATTCAAATCATATTGTCCGTAACTTGCCCAAGTGTATTGATATCCCAGATACTCTGTTCTTAGAATTTTGCAAGCTGCTTCAAAAGAGATTCCTTTTGTATCCAACAATTCCTGAGTGATTGTTGTAAGTTCTGTACAAAACGGGCTTACTTCTGATCGTTCTGGTTTTACCAATATTCCTTGATTTTTGGATATGCTTCCTGTTTGTGTATCGAGAAGACAAATGCCTATTTCGATAATTTCATTGACCTGACCTTTTGGTATCGATCCATTCCAACAAGTGGCTTCAAGATCTATAATTATAATTGTATTTGTTGTTTTCATGTATAATATGTTTTTAATCCCTTATTAACTTATTAAATGACACATATCATTTTGAGCTTTATTATTTGGGAACTGCGACCAATTCTTCTCTATCAAGAGGGTCTATATTTTTGTTTAATAATTTTATAGCAGATTGTACTGCCCAGCATTTATCACTAGAATGTATATTACTATATAACCCTAGTAAGAATGATGGTTCTACTACATTCCACCCTTTTACAATCTTATACGGTACTTCTCTCACAAAAAAATCTATGGTAATCCTAAAAGTTACATTTTCTTTTGTGGTTATGATTTTCTCATATCTTCTAAAATTTTCTTTACTTGGTAATCTATCATAGCGTGTCCATACTTTTTTAAAACCTGTTTCTAATACTATAGACATGACTTCTGCTACATTTATTGGGTGTACAAACAGATCTATATCTTTATGATCATGGGCATGTTTATACTCTATATGTCCTGCTGGAGATAAAAAGTGCCATGCCCACCCTCCTGATAATGTGACTAATTTTTGTAATGGCGCTAAGGCTTTTAGAGCATATTGAATTCTATACGCTGGCCAGAGCCTCTCCGTATCTATTTTTATTATGTGGTGCTCCCATTGTTATACAATTTACGGATATTAACTTCGCATAAATGCGTCTAAGTAGTGATGATTACTTACTATAGATTTTATAAGTTCATTACTCATACTTTCT
>NZ_PGUB01000148.1:0-7912 GCF_002924285.1 Aquimarina sp. I32.4
GTTGAATTAGAATTTTATAAACTTAAAAATACAGCATAGGTCTTAGAAAAATTGTCCGAATTTCTCTTGCAAGTCCAGGGAAAGCAATGACCTATTTTGTGAACCAATATCATAAACTCCAGAATATATTTCTGGATGGAAAAATAGAACTAGATAATAACAAAATAGAAAATGCCATAAGACCAATGGCTATAGGTAGAAAAAACTATCTATTCTGTGGATCACACAAAGCAGCACAAAATACAGCAATGCTGTATTCTTTCTTTGGAAGTTGCAAAATGCAAAACATAAATCCAAGAGAATGGCTCGCTAATACCTTAGAAAAAATACCAGATCATAGCATACAAAAATTAGAAGAATTACTACCTGGATATCAAGAAAATTCTATATTGTAGTTGCTCGGATGCATACAGCAAAAAAGGATGAACGAACTTAAAAGAGGAGATTTTTTTGGGACTCACTATCAAAAACTAAATTTTGAGGAGTTCACAATAACTGATACAGAATATACACATCACAAAGTTGATTGGCATTTTCACGAAAACCCTTATTTTACATATCTTTTGCAAGGAAAACTTTATGAAGCTAATAAAAAGGAAGAATATTATTTAGAACCTGGCAGTTTACTGTTTCATAATTGGCAAGATTCTCATCACAATATAAAACCCAAAGACTATACGCGGGGCTTTCACATTGAATTTAATTCAGACTGGTTTTTAAAACACAATATTTCTTCAATGGACTTCGAAGGAAGTCTTAACTTAAAGAATCCAATCATTAAAAACCTAATGAATAAAGTTTTTATAGAAACTAAAATTAATGACAATCAAAGCCAATTAAGTATAGAGTTATTAATGATTGATATTTTTGACAAAATAAAAACTCAAGAAACCGATAAACAAATAAAGAAACCTGAATGGGTAAAAAAAACTCAAGAAATCCTTTTAGAAACAGAAACAAATTATACACTTGATTTGTTGAGTAAAGAATTAAATATTCATCCTGTTCACCTTTCAAGAGAATTCCACAGATATTTTGGAACTACATTTGGACAATATATAAGGCGGTTAAAGCTAAATAAGGCTATAACATTAATTTCATCAAATAAATTATCAATGACAGAGATTTGTTATAAGTGCGGTTTTTATGACCAGAGTCATTTTATATCAACCTTTAAACAAATTTATAAAATCACTCCTTCCAACTTCAATAAAAAATCTAACAACGTTAAAAATATACAATTATAATAATTGTTGTAGCCTCATCTTTGCACTTCAATCAAACTAAATCAAAATGAGATTACATAATTTTCTACTACTTTTTCTATCGTCCTTAATTTCTTTCTTAAATGCTCAAAATATGGAAAATTACACAAAAGGTTGGGAAGGACAATTTAATACTTCAAAAACATTAAACTTTACAGTTGAAATTGAAAATTTAAATACTGATAACTCCGTTTTTAGAATTTCTAACGACCGTTCTTTTATTAACCAAACATTTCCCAACAATACTAACTTAATTGATATTTTCATAAATGAGAGGCTCTCTTTTACGGGAGAATTAAATAAAGATAAATCTACCATCAATGGTTTTATAAAGTCTGGTTTTTTTCTATATCATATTAAGTTAACCAAGAAAAACAGCCAAACTTATACTGGGAAATGGAATATTTTTATAGTTGATGAATTAAAATCTAAGTCTTTCTACTTAAGTGTAGAAAATGGTTCTCGAGAAAATTATGAAGCCTATCCTATATTTGGTGATAATCGGTTTACAGGAACATGGTGTAGTGATTTCAAAAAAAATAAAAATGTCATTTTCTTTACAGATTTAAAAACAGGATTAAGCTTTAAAGGACTACTGGGTGAATCAAAAATTTTATTAGACGTATATCTTGCCAATAAATTGGTCACTCAAATAGAATTGACACCTTCAAAAGAAGATTGGAAAATTGGACAGTTTAAAGCAAACAATACTCCTAAAACTCCCAAGCTTTTAAATGATGGTTGGAAGGTTTCAACATCAAAGCATTTAAACAACGAAATGCTCCATAAAATGGAAGATTCTATTAATTCCAATGCACTTGAAAATACTCACAGTGTATTAATCGTCAGAAAAGGAAAACTAATTTATGAAAATTACTTTTCAGGATATAATAGCTCCATTCCTCACGATATGCGTTCAGCCTCTAAAAGTATTTCATCAGCAATTATTGGAATTATCATCGATAAAAAAATGATAGCTGATGAAAATGAAAAACTCTTTGATTTTCTACCAGAAAAACACAAAACCACAATGGATACTCTCAAAAAAGAAATATCAATTCATAGCTTACTTACAATGAGTTCTGGATTAGATGCTATTGATTTTGGTATAAAAAGAAAATCATACGCAACTGAAAATAATTATCAACAACAAAAAGACATCACAAAATATATTTTAGAAGCGCCTATGCTTTACAGACCTAATTTACATTCAAATTATGGGTCGGCTAACCCATATT
Source organism: Aquimarina sp. I32.4 (assembly GCF_002924285.1). Classification (NCBI taxonomy): domain Bacteria; kingdom Pseudomonadati; phylum Bacteroidota; class Flavobacteriia; order Flavobacteriales; family Flavobacteriaceae; genus Aquimarina; species Aquimarina sp. I32.4. The sequence goes on from NZ_PGUB01000148.1 coordinate 2,504, forward strand.
TATTAGGTATTATTGCTAATTCAGTTATTTCAGAACCTCTGGAATTATTTATGGATAAAACTTTGCTTCAAAAATTAGAAATATCGAATTACATCATCCAATCTGATGGACACGGAGTTCCTTATTTTGGTGGAGGTATGTATTTAACTCCTCGTGATATGTTAAAATTTGGACAATTGTACCTTTGTGAAGGTAAATGGAAAAATAAAAGAGTTATATCAAAGGAATGGGTCAAAAAGTCCTTTAAAAATTATCACATTTTGGAAAACACTCTTGATAAAAATGGTTACGGCTATTTATGGTGGCATAAAATCTATAATGTAGATGGTCGATTAATAAAATCAATAGAAGCTAGAGGTGCAGGGGGCCAGTATATCTTTGTCATTCCAAAATTAAAAACTGTTGTTGTTATTACATCTTCAAATTTTAGAAATGGTAAATTTCAACAGCCTGAAAACATACTGGAGAATTATATATTACCTTCAATATTGAATTAAAAAGCCAGCACCTCACATAGTACAGTTTAGGCTTACTAAAAAGTCTGTGTTTATTTATAAAGACGCCAGATATAAAATTTGATGTTTTGTTTAAAAAAGATAAAAGCAATATATTTATATTTGGCTTAGTACCAACTCGAAACGTATTGCTTATCGCCTGCCCTATGTTTCTTATACGAGAGATGTCAGACTGTCTAAAAACCAAGACGATAGATTAAAATTTTCAATGAAAGCAATAATTCTTTTTTTTAAACAAAATATTAATTTTTTAAATTTTTGGGTTAGAAACGGTTTTATACTTGTAATATTTTCTATTTTGGTTAACCACCTTACTGAGCCAGAAAATTTTCCACTAAATAAATCCTACAAATTCCCTTGGTTTCCTATTGTTGTTTCAATTATTGCAGGAAGTATCGTACTTATTATTGCTAGCTTTAATTTCAAATATTTCAGAAACAAATACTTCACTAAAAAAGTTAACACACAAATACTATTACATTTCCTATTTTCAACTTTAGGTTATATTACCATACTATATATTCCTTTATATTATGGTTTAAATGGTTTGATTAATGGAACTGAATCATATAGTATTTATCATCTACTAACGGGGTTTTCAATCTCCCTACTAATGTGCACTCTTGCAATTGCTCTTTTATTTTCAAAAGATATTTATAATCTTCACAAGCTTATCTCCATAAAAGGTACACTTAAAGTTCAACAAGGAGGTAAAATAACCTTGGTTAAGTATCCTGAAATTGCCTTTATATATAGTGAAAACAAAATAGTATATATTGTAAAAACTGATGGAACTACAATTAGTACAGATTTTACTTTAAATGAAGTTGAAAGTAAAATTAGCGAACAGAGTTTTTTTAGAGCAAATAGGCAAATAATTCTTCATGCTCGTTCTATAGAACAAGTACAATCAATAGAAAATGGAAAACTATCTGTATTACTCAAATCTTCCTTTTCAGATAAAAAGACTTCTCAAATAAATATAAGTAGATATAAGAGACAAGCATTTATGGATTGGTTTGATAAGAAATTATAAATTAAGGTTGATTATTCAGGCACTCTTTTGATACCATTCAGTAAAAGTTACTGTTTTTCAACAGTTTTTCTTACTTGATCGTTGTTATTTCGTTTAAAATTCAAAAACGAAAAAAATGAACAAAACTTCTTTAAAAACGAAAATAACGCCTATAGTTACTATTATTCTTTGCTGCTTATTATATCTGTCAGGATATTATAAAATGATTATAGCTGCATTATTAATGGTAATAGCAAGTGCCGTAGTACACAAAAAAGATCTCTTTAAATCTTTAGGTTTTCAGCGTGAAAAATTCAACATAAAAAATCTATTAATCATAGCTCCAATATTTGGTGCAGCAATTTATCTATTTTATTACTATATCTTGGTACCAAGTGTTACTTACCTTACAGGAGAACCCATTGACTTTTCTGTGTTCAAACCCTATAAAGGTGATTTACCAGCAACACTTAATTTACTTGCTCTTATTTGGGCATCAGCCGCGTTTGCCGAAGAAATTGTATTTAGAGGGTATCTAATGAGGCAGTTTACAAAATTTTTTGGTTCAAGCAACATAAGTCTTGTGATCAATATTCTACTCTTTGGATTTATTTTTGGCTGGGTACACGCATATCAAGGAATAAGTGGACAAATCGTGTCAGGTATTACAGGTATGCTTCTTGCCATTATTTTTCATCTCCGTAAGAACGATTTATGGTTCAACATCGCTGTTCACGGTTTTATTGATACCATTGCTTTAATCTTCATATATTACGGATGGTTGTAAATTATAATACGTACTAAACCTATGTATAATAACGTATCAGAAAACATAAAACTTTTGAGCTTAATTAAAAGGTTTTTGTTTATTTGCAAAATCACCAAATATAAAACTTAACGTTTACGAAAAATGATAAAAGTAAAATATTTATATTTGGCTTAGTACCGATCCAAAACGTATTGTTATCAAATGCCCTACGCTTCTTATACAAGACATTGTATCTTATAAAAAAGAACGCCTATGCAATCTAACAAATTAGAAATAAAAACGAAGAGCCATTACTAATTCTAAACAAACATCAATGAATACATCCAGAAAGATCCCAGTTGTCATCCTTAATGGATTTCTTGGATCAGGTAAAACAACCCTGTTTAGAAATTTTCTATCTCAATCAAAAAAAAAGAACATACCTGTTTGTGCCATTGTAAATGATATGAGCGAACTTGATGTAGATGGTGAATTATTAGGAAACACTGATGCGGTTGAAGAAGATAATAGTATCTTAGAATCCATTCACTCCTGCGTGCTAAGTAGCAAAAAAGGGATAGAAAAACTTGATCAAGCAATTCAAAAATTGCTATCAAATCAAAATCCAGAATTGATCATCATTGAAACCTCTGGAAGCTGCCACCCTATGCCTCTTGTAGAATATTTCAAGGAACAGTCAAAAGTTAAACTTATTGGAGTATTTGCCCTTGTAGACAGCTTAATGCTAAGCCACGACTTTAACTATGGCGAAAGCCTAATCCCCAGATTGCAAAACAACTTGAAGACTGGAAAACGAGACACCGTAAACTTGTTGGTCGAGCAAATCATGTTCTGCAGTCACCTATTCCTTACCAAGAGTGATCGAATAGAAAAAGATAAATTACCACATATTGCATCATTTATTCAAAACATAAATCCCTATGTTTCTACACATTCGGTGCTCTTTGGTAAACTAGGCATTGAATCGTTGTTTGAACTTCAAGAGTACGATTACTTTAAAGTCGCTCAGTTAGTTGAGGAATTAAAACCTGTTTTAGCATCTGAAGCGCAAGAAGATAGACCTTATAATTTAGCAACCAGAGTAATAAAAGATGATCGTCCATTTCATCCACAACGTCTGTGGAACATTTGTCATGAATACCTAGATCGAAGAATCTATCGAAGTAAAGGGTTTTTCTGGCTCGCAAGCCGAGATAAATATTCAATGCTCTGGAATCAAGTAGCTGGCGGAATTAATTTGGAGATAATTGGATCTTGGCGATCAGGAATTGTTGAAGATGAAAACCATGGTCTTTCTGAAATGGAAATAACTATGCTTAAGGAAATGTTAGCAAAAGAATCTGGACGTTTTGGTGATCGTCATTGCGATCTAACCGTTATTGGAGACGAATCACAAGTAGATCAATTTACTGATGCTTTAGAATCTTGTTTTCTTTCTGATAAAGAGATAGAACTTTGGAGTGCTGGTCATCAATTTGAAGACCCATGGCCAAAAAACATAGTAAAGATGGTAAATTAAGTACTTAAATGAAAATGAATTGTATAAATTTAAGATCAATTATTATATAAAAAATAGTGTGTAGACATACATTTCTTTTCATATACATACACCTTGTGTGTCATACAACAAACCCTCTTTAATGAACAAAGTCACAAAAAATATTTTAAAATATCTTATTGAATTAATCATTGTAACCTTTGGTGTTTTTTTAGGAGTTTATTTTAGCAATATAAATGCAGAAAACAAGACCAAAGCAGACAAAGAAAAAACGCTAGAAATAATTGTTAAGGAATTAGAGTATAATCAAGAATTGTTGAAAGAATACATTGATTATCACGAAGAGTTAAAAGTTCAAATTGACAGTATAATTCCTTCTTTAAGAGATGAAGATAGATTTTTACCCTTGGCGATAGATAATAAATTTAAATTCAATAAAATTAAAGGATGGAAAGGGTTTCAATTTGCTAGGCTACAAAAAACAGCATTTGAAGGAGCTAAAATTAGTGGAATACTTAAAGAATTTGATATTGAACTAATTCAAAAAATATCGAGTTCTTATGAATTACAAGAAACTTATATTGATTTTGGGACATCAATTTTAAACAAAGCAATAGATATGAATTCATCTACAAAGGTTATTGATGTGATAGGTATAATAACATTAACAACATCTGACTTACTTAATATGGAAAAAGGACTAAGTCAAGGATTAGAAAAAACCATCGCAGAATTAAAAACACTACACAATAACTAAGCAAATAGAGTGATAAGTACTCAATTTAAAAGCTAGGTTATGTTTACAAACACTGCCAAATATTTTGTTTGGCTTTACAAAGAAAAAAAGAAAAGAAAAAAATTGGTTCAGGCAAAACCGAAAGTTCAGTAATTTTAATTACCGTACCAACCATAGGCGAGATCGTTGTATCTCATTCACTACACTTTAAAATAAAGATTAATTCATATTGATAGCATCAAAAAAAATAAAAAATAAAACAATACTTCAGAAAAAAGGACAATTCTGCACTAAAATCTATATGGTAAAATCAGGTTTACTGCGTAGTTACACAATCGATAATAAAGGTAAAGAACATATCTTAATGTTTGCGCCAGAAGACTGGATTATAACAGATAATACTCCTCCTGAGCAACCAGGAGAATTATATATTGATGCTCTTGAAGATTCAGAAATTATTATTCTAGAAAAAGGGAAAGAAGACAAAATAGACTTACAAAAAATACTCAATCGATTAAATGCTTTGCAAAAAAGAATCGTAATGATGATGAGTGCTACCGCCATTGAACGATATGAATACTTTATTCATACTTACCCAAATGTTACCCAACGCATACCTCAACTCATGATTGCCTCTTACCTAGGTATTACTCCAGAAGCACTTAGTAAGGTAAAAAGTAATCGTAAAAAATCTATTAAAAATCTTAACCTAGATTAATGCACAGAACGTTTTGAACTTATAATTTTGGATTTCTTAAAAGCTATTAAATCTAATTCATAATGAATAAATGTATTTGGGTGGATATTCTATGGATACTGACCCCCATTCTGGTCATATTGACCCCTCTGTAGCTTTTGGTCTTAAAAAGATATGTT
>NZ_PGUB01000149.1:0-7841 GCF_002924285.1 Aquimarina sp. I32.4
ACAAAAAACTGTCCTAGATGTTAACGCTATAAAGAATTACAGAAATATCGAAGCACAATATCAAAAACTAATATCAACGCAATTATAAACTAGAGCCTAAGTTTTTTGAAAATAACATCCTCATGAATTTTAAAACTCACGAGGATGTTTAATATTATTTTATAAAAATTAGAGAGGGTTGATAACGTTAGAAAATAAGATATTGCTTATGGCATTAGCATCTCTTGGAGATATACCTCCCCAGTTTTCATTAGCTTCTGTAACATTAGGAGCCATAAAAGATACAGGTCCATAATGTTGTAAACCAAGATTATGTCCTAATTCGTGTATCATAATGTAATATCTAAGATTAGGTGTTAAAACAGGATCTAGGTTATCGTAGTTAAGGTTTATAGTGACAAACCTACCAACAGGCCCATTTGCAACATCAGGAAAATCAGCTCCCGCAGGAGAACGATCAAGACCTATTTCTGCTTCTCCAGAAATTACAATATCGGCATTTGCCCGAGAGAGAACCCTTCTCATGTTTAAAAAATTATTAATAGAACTCCATTCGCCAAGCGCTCTGTTTGTTGGAGCAATCCATTCTTGAGGAACTTGATTGTAAAATATTTTTATATCCCTCAAAAATTCTTGACCAGCAACACCTACAAATACTCGTCCTTTGCTGGTATTTTCTCCAGAAGTATTTAAATAGATATCTCTAGTTTGTTTTTGAACAGTTTCTTGTTGTTCAAAAGTTTCTGGCGCTTCTTTTTCGCAAGAAATAAATAAGGTGGCAAAACCTAGTACAGCTAGTACCGATAATTTAGACAGACTTTTTAAAAATGTCTTTTTCATGTTTGTGTAAGTTTAAAGAGTTAGTAAAATTATAAGTTAAAGTTTATTTTTAGAGAGAGATCAATAGTACATGCTCTTAGTTCCGGACCTAGGTTGCATACTATGTAGCTTTATAAAAGCGATACAATCACAAAAACAAACTAAAACTATTTTAAGTTGTCAACTAAATTAAGGTAAAAAAAAATGATGAGTTTTGGTTTTGTAGTAATTAACTCATAGTTAACGGTACACATGTTTTTTTTACGAAAATTAACCTTTTGATTTGCCTTCAAAAATGATAAATTCTTATCCCTTTTAATTTATTTTTTTATAGGAATTATAGCTGATAGTATGAAAAAGTGATCAAAGAAATTTACAGAGATTATTAATAAACTTAAAATGTTAAAATTTTAAAACCTTTTTTTGATATGTTATTAATTAAAAAAGGCGCATTAACTTTTATAGAGTATAAATTAGATCATAAAAAAATAAAAGTATTGATGAAACATAATATTACAGTAACTTTTTTTATAATACTTCCGTTTTTCTGTTTAAGTCGGGTGTACGACAAATTTCCCATTATGCTGCATTTTGGCATAATGGGAAATTTGTCGTACACCCATTCTAAAAGTACTTTGTACACATATAAAGAAAGACCATTAGATTCTCTATATGATTTCAATAAGATGCAATTATCAGATTACTATGAGATACTTCAAAAAAATGGTAAAATGGATATGTATGGGTTTTCTCTAGAAAAAGGAGATTATTTGGTAATGGTACCTCCGTATAAAAGAAACTCAGAAGGGTGGTGGGGAGTATATAGACCAGTAAAAGAACGGTGGATAGTGGTAGCAGGAGATTTATAAGTATAAGCAGTATAAAGTTGAGTAAAGTAAAACCTATATAGAATCGACTTGTTGTTTTAAAAAAAGTAAATAAAAAATGTTATAAAATAAATTTAATGCATCATATCGATATACTTTGTAGTTTGTAAAAACTTCCTATTTTTACAAGACATTAACATTTTAAAGAATCGTTGAGAATTAGACCTATTTATATATCATTATTTATCCTATTTATACTAGGAGGATTATTTGGACTTATGTTTTTGAGTGAGCAAGGAAAAACAGAGAATGCTCAAACACAAGATGATGGATTTTATTATCAAGACGTATCACTCAAATATCCAACATATGCTACCTTTTTGGGATTAAAGAAAGATACTACTCTAACCCGCCAAGACGTTCTAGAAGTTACTCAGATTGTAACCCCTCTTGATATAGAAACTACAGACAATAAAGGCGATACCGTTGTTACAGATAAAATTACTCAATTACCTGATTTTTCTAAAATAGATACTACCCGACTTGTACGAATCAAATACCCTGAGAATTCCCCTGATTTTGCAAATGAGCTAAGAACAAAACTAGCATCAAGATCATGTAGAATTTTACATTATGGAGACTCTCAAATAGAAGGAGACCGTATCACTGGGTATTTACGTAATAGGCTACAGCTTATGTATGGTGGTGGGGGACCAGGTTTTTTACCTGTATTACCCGTCTATAACCAGATAAGTGCAACCGTAACCCCTAGTGAGAATTGGCAACGATATGCTTACTTTGATCCTACTCAAAAAAAGTTCTCTCACAGAAAATACGGGACATACCTCTCTGTTTCACGATTTACAGCATACCAAACAGAACAGCCAGATAGTACAGCTATGAATGCATTGCCAGTTGTAAAAGCATCGGTAACCATAGGTAAATCTACAAAAGCGTATGCAAAATTTAGAAGGTTTACCAATATAGGATTGCATTACGGTAATTGTAATACTCCTATAAAAATAGCCGTGTACAATGATGGAGCATTGATACAACAAGATAGCTTGATAACCGACGGAAAATATCATCAGTATAAAATAAGAACAAGTACGACTCCTACCAATCTCAAAATAGAGGTAGAAGGTAAGATAAGTGCAGATTTCTATGGATTAACACTTGATGCTCCTTCTGGAGTGCAAATAGATAATATTGCTATGAGAGGTGCATCAGGAACTATATTTGCCAGTTCCAATGCTGGAACCTATAGTCGAATGGCAAGACAGCTAAAACCCAAAATTGTTATTATGCAATACGGGGGTAATACGATGCCCTACCTCAAAGACTCTACAGATGTCGAGAAGTATGCAAAAAGAGTTGTCAATCAAGCAAACTGGATACGAAGACGCGCAAAAAACACCAGCTTTATATTTATTGGTCCTACAGATATGTGCCAACCCGTAAACGGAAAAATGGAAACCTATCCTCTGTTACCTTATTTAGATACTAAATTAATGGAGACCTGCCTAGAGAATAATGTTGCTTACTGGAGCATGTATAAGGCTATGGGAGGGAAAGGAGCAATGGCATTATGGGTAGATGAAAAACTTACCGCTAAAGATTACATGCATTTTACCTGGAAAGGAACCAAAATAATATCTGAACTATTTTTTACAGCCCTATACCTTGACCTCAAAGAACCTAAAACTAATGAAGAAACGTAGACAATTATTTTTTTTACTATGGCTACTGGTATTACCAGCCATAGCACAGACCTATACTATAGATACATTAAAGAATAAATATACTTTTATAAACTGGAAAGCCAATACAATCAAGATGGCAGAAAACTCTCCAGCTTTCAAAAAACTGTATCAAAAGCTAGATGCTATTGCCAACGGAAAAAAAGAAAATGTACACATTTTTCATATCGGGGGGTCACATATTCAGGCTGATATCTACTCAAATCGATTACGGTCATACCTGCAAATGATGAATCCAGAAGCAAAAGGACAACGAGGATTTATATACCCATATAGCATTGCAAAAACTAATAACCCTGGTAATTATAGAGTAAAATATGATGGTGTATGGCGAGGGTATCGATGCTCGGTCAATAGAGATAGCATAGCTTGGGGATTGTCAGGAATCACTGCTGTTTTCAAGGATAGTGTTTCCAATATAAAAATAAAAGCAAACGGTAATAACTACCACGAAAAAATGTATGATTTTAATAAAATCAGAATTTTTTATGATAACTGGACCACAGATTATGAAATATCTTTTAAACAAGATAGCCTTGTCACAGAAGTAACAGAAAATAAACAAGCACATTTTGTAGAATATACTTTTAATAAAACGGTTGAAGAGATTGAGTTTTGTGTGCGTAAAGTAAAAGGCGCACAGAATGCAGAATTCCTGATGATGGGGATAGAGCTTATGAATGATAATAGCGGAATACAATATACTTCTATAGGGGTAAACGGTGGGAGTTTTGGATTCTATAAACGATGCCGATATTTTGAAGAGCAATTGATGCTCTATAAACCCGATTTATTTATTGTATCCATTGGCACCAATGATGCCTATTACCCAGATTTTGATCCCGAAAAGTATAAGGCATACTATACAGAGTTGATCAAAACAATTCAAAAAGCAAACCCTGATTGCGCTGTACTGCTTACCGTACCCAATGACTCCTATTATAAAAGAAAAATTCCTAATCCTAGAACCCGTATAGCCCAAAAAGTAATTTATGAAGTAGCAAAAGAACAAAAAATGGCGATTTGGGATTTTTATGAAATCATGGGAGGATTCAATTCCTCACAAAGTTGGTATACAAATAAATTAATGCCTCGAGACCGTATTCATTTTACGGTAGCGGGATATAGAATAAAAGCAGACCTTTTACTACAGGCATTAGTACATTCTTGGGAGAACGAAATGCAATTGGAGTATAACACTGTTTTGAGCCAGATTATTAAATGAATAGACTTATAGACATATTTTCTTTTTCAGAAGACTTTCCCTTAATTTTTACACAGGCAAACTTCTGGATATTTTTTGCAGTAGTATATTTTATCTATGCAATAGTATATAGTAATAAAAATTTGCGAAGCGCCTATCTTTTCGCAATCAGTTTACTTTTTTATTATAAAACCAGTGGATTTTTTATAGGTATCTTATTATTTAGTACCGTCAATGATTTCTTTTTGGGCAAAGCCATCTATAAAAGTAGATCGGTAGTATTACAAAAGATATTGGTAGCAATCAGTGTGATCATCAACCTGAGTACACTATGCTATTTTAAATATGCCTATTTTTTTGCAGATTCATATAACTACCTGTTTCAAACAGACTATGAGGTTATAAACTATCTCGCACAATGGGCAAATACATGGGCAACAACAGATTATTTTACGGTAGATAAAATAATTCTTCCGGTAGGGATATCCTTTTATACCTTCCAGACGATTAGTTATAGTGTTGATATATACAGAAAACAGATCAAACCCCTTAATTCGATTATTGATTTTGGATTTTTTGTAAGTTTCTTTCCTCAATTAGTAGCAGGACCTATAGTGCGAGCATCAGATTTTGTACCACAGATTAGAAAAAAAATAACCATAACCCAAGAAGAATTTGGCAGGGCTACTTTTATGATTCTTAAAGGACTTATCAAGAAGATGTTGTTTGCAGATTATATTGCAGCAAACTTTATGGATCGGGTATTTGATGTACCCGAAATGTTCTCTGGTTTTACCAATATCATGGCAATGTTTGGGTATTCGTTACAGATTTATGGCGATTTTTCAGGATATACCGATATCGCTATAGGATTAGCAATGCTTATGGGGTACAAACTCCCCGTTAACTTTGATTCTCCTTACAAGGCAATTCATTGTGGTGATTTCTGGAGGAGATGGCATATCTCATTATCAAGTTGGCTCAAGGATTACTTATATATTCCTATAGGAGGTAATCGTAGCGGAAGCATCTTTTCTTATGCCTTTGTATTACTATTTACTTTTTTGGGTGTTTTTGCAGTATCAGACTATTCTATTGCACTGGTAGCAGCGGCTCTTGTGGGAGGTTTTTTGATCATGACACTCTTTTCATCAAAACTGGCACAGCATTTTAATAGAAACATAAATATTATGATTACCATGCTTATCGGTGGGCTATGGCATGGTGCCTCATGGAAATTTGTGATCTGGGGGGGATTAAATGGCTTGGGTGTAGTAGCCTATAAATATTGGCGTAAAGTCAGTCCCTATGAAAGCTCTACAAAATGGTATGCATTGTTATGGAAAATCACTTTTACATTTTTCTTTATAACCTTTACCCGTATCTATTTTAGAGGAAATAGTATGGATCATATCAATCGTTTTTATCAACAAGTAATAACCAATATGGATTGGCAGAATGCCCTTGCCGTATTGTGGGAGTATCGCATTGTTTTTATCGTAATGGCATTGGGGTATATTACACACTGGTTGCCATATCGTACCAAGGACTGGGCAGAAAACGTATTTATAAAAAGCAATATAGTAATCAAGGCGCTCGTAGCAATGGTAGTAGCAATATTATGCTATCAAACCTATGCGGCAGATTTTCAGCCATTTATTTATTTTCAGTTTTAGAAAACACATTGTCAAAATTTTACCTAATATAGTAGGGTTACATCCTTATCAACAAGGGGTACTGCCCCCCCCCCCTTATTGTGAAGGTTCTTGTGAGAGGTTTAGGGATAAAACCCCTCTTTTTCTATTCAACTGTAAGTAGATGTTTTTAAAGTATAATATCGAATATAAAGTGTAATACAATAGCATATAATATTCCTGCTCTAATTCTAACGAAACTCAAAATAAAAGCTCCTATGAGTTGAAAGATAATAGTTTTTAAATACCCTATTTCTAATCCTTTAGAGTTGAAAAAATGAAGAAAAGCGAATAGAAATGCACTGAAATACACAATATAGCTAAAGTTTTTATTCCAAAATTCGATAAGCTTTGAATTATATTTTTTTCCAATAAAATATAGAATTAAAAATAAAATTACAGCTAAAATCCCCGTTTCTATTAAGCCTTCAGGTTCAAAAAACATATTACTAAAAGATATTTTTTTATAATAATAAGAAAATATTCCAGTGATAGATATAGAAAATAATAAAGGTTTGAATTTTGTTAAAAATCCTCGAAAAGCAAATTCTTCGAAAATTGCAACCATTGAATATAGTATGATTGGATGATATAGTTTTTCAACATTTTCATTCATATTATCATTAAGCTCTCCTGTTGAATATAAATAGATTGCATATAATAATAATAAAGGAATAATAAGTAGAATATTTAAAAGTAATGAATTAAAAGTTAAGAGAGATTTGTTTTTTATCCCTTCTGTTTGCTTTAAATAATTAGGTTTTTTCAAGAATTGAAAGAACTCTTTCCAATTGGTTAGTGTATTCATTGTATTATATATTAGTTTATTTTCTAGTTAGACTATTTTCAATAAAATTTGTTACAGAGCTGTTTTTTTTTTAGTTCAAGTCCTTTTGTATCAATTTCATTTTTTATTTTTAGGTAAATTATTCCTGAAACACTTTTCAAATTTGACTGTGTGATAGTTTAGCCCCCAATAAGTTCGGAGTGTTCTTTTAAATTTCAAACTAATACATTTGAGATATGAAATACAAGAAATGGACTTTAGACCAGAAGTTAGAAATACTAGCTACTTCGGAAGAGATTGGTATCGTAGAAGCTTGTCGTAAGTATGGAGTTAGCACTGGCACTTTTTATAGTTGGAGAAAGAAGTTTGACCATCAGGGAGAGGCTGGTTTAAAAGTTACTTATGACACTAAGAGTAAAGAGCTTAAATCTGCAGAAGAGGAGAACCGAGTGCTTCGTAAATTACTTAGTGATAGAGAAATAGAATTAGAGGTTCAGCGAGAGCTTTTAAAAAAAAAGTTTGGCACGTCCGATCCAAGAAAGATTTAGTAAACAGTACTTATGAAAAGCATAAATGCAGTAAAACCAAAATCATTAAAATGGTTGGTGTTGTAGAAAGTAGTTATTACAGAGAACCTAGTGGTGGTAAGAAGGGGAATAAGCCTTCTAAGCTCACCTATCATCACACTAAAGGGTTTGTAGACCAAACAACAGTAATATCTTCTATAAAAGAATTTCTAAGCTATGAGTT
>NZ_PGUB01000150.1:0-7822 GCF_002924285.1 Aquimarina sp. I32.4
AACTGCGGGACTTCCTTTCAAAGTCAATTTCTCAAGTTCTGCCGCCAATAAAGCCTGATCTTCAATGGATAACTTACCTATTTCAACTTTTATCTTTTCTAAATCCATGAATTAAAGATACGAATAATAGAAATTATAAACTAGAGCGTTTTATTACTTTAATCTCTTAATTATTAGTGATTTGGTCAGAATAACTGAGCCGTCTAAAAAAAAGTTGACTACATATTGCTATAGATGTATAACTGACTATGAATAAAGAAAGAATTAAGATGTTATTGCTTATATATTGTCTAGTTGGTATAGGAATTACTAGTAATGGACAGATACGTAATAATGTAGGGAGAAATTTGTTTTAGGTACAGCTTACTGATGATATTTTGAATGAAGGAGTAATTTATGAAAAAGAGAATCGTCAAAATAACATAAAAAATCAATATAAAATAGAGGAGTGTTTGATGGAAATATCTAAAAAAGAGACTGTTGTAAGTGTTTTTTTGGTCGTTTCTATTCTCTTGTTTGGGGTTTTATTGGTCTCAAAAATAGTTAAAACTATGTACTTTAGTGCATTTAGTTTTAGCTTCTAAAAATTTTCACCTTTGTTTTATGCCAGAACAAAGGTCAAATGGTCATAGTGTTTCAAGATTAAGTGTTCATCTAGTTTTGAGCACCAAGTATCGTTATCATGTTTTGAAAGGAGATATTCAGGTTCGTTGTCGATCAATATTGATACAAATATTTGATGCTGAAGATGTTCAACTTTTGAAAGGAGTAATTTCCAAAGATCATGTTCATATGCATTTAGAGTATAGACCATCTCAAAAAGTAAGTGATTTGGTTAAGAAATTAAAAGGAAGAAGTTCTCGCAAGCTTCAGCAAGAATTCCCTGAGCTAGAGAAGAAATATTGGGGTAGGCATTTTTGGGGTATAGGATATGGTTTTTGGAGTACAGGTAATATTACAGATGCAATGGTTAATGAGTATTTGGAACATCATGGCAGACCAGATGATGGTAATGCAACGAATTTTATAATTGAGAAATGACCATGGGGTGACTTTTAGTCACCAGCCCGAACCTATGGACTTTAAGTCCATAGTGGTTCAGTATTCACATATATAAAATACAGGCATGCTCGTAAAAAAAATGCTCTATTACAAGAAGAAAATAAAACCCTGATAGAACAAAGGATTGAAGCAGAAAAACTTACAGATACAAAATCTCAATTTATATCTACTGTTAGTCATGAATTAAGAACACCATTATATGGTGTTGTTGGAATTACTACTTTGTTATTAGAAGAAAAGGATATTTCTGGCAAGCATAAAAAATTATTAGATTCCTTAAAGTTTTCAGGAGATTATCTTCTAGATTTAATAAATAAAGTATTGAAAATAAGTAAAATTGAATCAAATAATGAAAAATTAACCAAAACTTCTACTAATTTATATGAGCTCACAAAAAACTTGTTTTATTCTTTTGAGTATCAAGCAAAAAATAAAAATAATGAGCTGGTGCTAGAAATACCAGATGAAATACCAAGAGTATTACATGTAGACTCACTTAAATTATCTGAAGTATTAATTAATTTGATAGGAAACTCATCAAAATTTACTGAAAACGGGAAAATATGGCTTAGAATTAAAATAATTTCTCTTGAAAAAGAAATGATCACTATTAGATATGAAGTAGAAGATAATGGAGTAGGAATTCCAGAAGACAAAAAAGAGTTTGTATTTCAGAAATTTTCTCAGGTAGGAAGAGAGTTTAATAAATCAGAAGGAACAGGTCTAGGGCTATCAATTGTAAAAAACCTTTTGGAAATGATGGATAGCAAAATTAATCTAGATAGTAAAGAAGGAAGAGGAACCAAGTTTTATTTTGATTTAAAATTAGAAATAATAAATGAAAAAACAGTACAGAAAATAGATTGTGACCACAAAAGCGTTCATCCTGTTTATAGAAAAATATTAGTAGCAGAGGATAATAAGATTAATCAAATTGTCACTAAAAATCTTTTGAATATTATTGGATATGATTGTACTATAGTAGAAAATGGATCTAATGCCTTACAAATGGTTAAAAAAGAAGATTTTGATTTAATTTTAATGGATCTTAATATGCCATACCTTAATGGAACCGAAGCGACCAGAAGAATACGAGAGTTTAATCAAACAACACCTATTATAGCTCTTACCGCATCAGAGCTAAGTGAAGTTGGTAAAGAGTGTTTTGATATAGGAATGAATGATGTGATCAATAAACCATTAAACAAAAATGATTTAAAAAATATAATCTCCAAGCACTTATCATATAATATCTAAATGATAAACGACTAGTATATCAACAATTTAATTTACCTCTTTTGAGGTACTGTTATTTCTGTTTTTAACATATTTTTCTAACCATTGATCCTGTTCCCATAATAAATGTAATATCGATTCTTTTGCTCTGTATCCATGGCTTTCTTTTGGTAACATAACAAGTCTGGTAATAGCACCTAACCCTTTTAGAGCATTAAAGTAACGCTCGCTTTGAAGCGGATAAGTTCCAGAATTGTTATCAGCTTTACCATGAATTAATAACAAAGGAGTTTTCATTTTATCGGCATGCATAAATGGAGACATAGTATAATATACTTTGGGAGCCTCCCAATAACTACGTTCTTCTCGTTGAAAACCAAAAGGAGTGAGTGTTCTGTTGTATGCACCACTTCTTGCTATTCCTGCAGCAAAAAGATTAGAATGAGAAAGTAAGTTTGCAGTCATAAAAGCACCATAAGAATGCCCTCCAACTGCAACTCTGTTACAATCAATATACCCTAAAGAATCTACTGCATCTATTGCAGCTTTACCATTTGCCACGAGCTGTTTTCTAAAAGAATCATTAGGTTCTTTATTGCCTTCTCCAACAATAGGAAAAGAGGCATTGTCCAAAACTACATACCCTCTGGTAACCCAATATAGCATAGAACCCCAAAATGGATATGTAAACCTATTAGGGTTGGATGTAGATTGAGAAGCGCTTGATTTATCTTTATACTCTACAGGGTAAGCCCATAATATCATAGGCATCTTTTCTTTTTTTGTGCGATCATACCCAATTGGAAGATATAAAGTGCCAGAAAGCTCTAAACCATCATCTCTTTTGTATTTTATAACTTCTTTGTGTACATTTTGAATACTAGTAAAAGGATTTTTGAAAAATGTTATTTGTTTTGGAGGATCTGTTTTATGAATGTTTCTTAAATAGTAATTAGGATATTCATTAGCAGACTCTATTCTTACCAAAAAAAGACCTTTATCAATTGTTATCGCAGAATGAATACTCTCTTTTTTATTCTGGTATTTTGATTCATAAACCCGAGTAGTTTTATTAGATGCAATATTTAACTTATCTATAAAAGGAAATTGCCCATTTTTAGTATGTCCATCACCAATCAAATAGATGTTGTTATTATTAATATGCACTACAGCATGTCCGTATTTATTCTTTATAGTTACGGGGCTCCCAGGATTGCTATATCTATCTTGATAATTTCTGTTATGAATGATAGTAGGTTTTTTGCTGGGTGTAGACGGAGAAAAAACATATGTTCTCGTATTTCGAGTATTCCACCAATAGTCATACGCAATAGCAAATTCTTTGTTGGTAGTCCAATCTATTCTTGCAAAACGGTCGATTGTTTTTAAAATAGATTTAGGAGTTTCATCAAATGGGGCATTGAGTTGAAATATTTCATCTCTAAATTCTACATCCATTTTTGGATTCCCATTATCTAAAGCTTCTGCCCATATCAATGTAGCAGGTAAGTCTTTACGCCATGTCATAGATCTTTTTCCTACTCTGGTAGCCATAAAGCCCTTTGGTAGTACTTCGCTGAGAGGGATTTTATTGATTGTTTTAAGTGTTTTTCCTGTTTTTGTATAAATTTTGGTTTCTTGCGGAAAACGTTTGTATGGAACCAAATAAGAAAAAGGCTTTTGAATGCTAGTTGCTATAATATAATTACCATCAGGCGAAAACGAAAAAGTACTGTACATAGCTGCAGAACTCCAAACTGTAGATGTACCGTCTAAATTTACCTTTCTTATTTCTGAAATGGCTAATTGCTCAAAATTGTATTCATCATTAGGGTTTTTTAGTAAATCCTGATACGTTCTGTTTTGTGCTTTTGTTCCTTCACTGATTGTAATAGTTGGACCTGTAGGTACAACTTTTTGAGAATCAATTAATGGTTTCTTATTAGCAGGAATACATTTTACCAATAAAGCAGAGCCATCTTTAAACCATTTATATGGAGTGCCTAAATTGGCATTGATAATTGCATTTGTAATTTTGGAAGCTTCCTTTGTAATGATATCTAGTACCCATAACTCAACCCCATCATGTGTAGTGTTTGTAAATGTTGCTTTACTTTGATCAGGAGACCACTTAAAATTTGCTATCATAGCATTTTTGGGAATCCCTTTGATTTGACTAGTATTGTTATCTGTAGTTTTCTTTAATTTGATATTATTAAAATAGTTTATTCTACTAGAAATATTGGTTTTAGGATTAATTCTTAATCCTGCCAGTCTTACTTCTTCTTGTGATAATTCTGCAATAGTTTTATAGCTGTTTCTGTAAAGAAAAATTAAATGTTCTCCTTTTTTGTCAATACGC
The DNA here is from genome assembly GCF_002924285.1 of Aquimarina sp. I32.4. NCBI lineage: Bacteria > Pseudomonadati > Bacteroidota > Flavobacteriia > Flavobacteriales > Flavobacteriaceae > Aquimarina > Aquimarina sp. I32.4. Next base: position 4,661 of record NZ_PGUB01000150.1, read on the forward strand.
ACAGAAGGGGCGGGAGATATATCTACTAAGTTTAAAATCTCTTTAGGAGGTTTTTGATAATTAACTTTTTCTTGAGCATTAGCATTAGATAATATCAATACCAAAAGAAGTGATTTTAAGAGCTTCATAAATGATAGGTTATAATTAATATACTTATTTTATTATATAAAAATAATTTAAACATTATTGTTAATGTCAAAAAAAATGGATTTGTTACTAGTTTTAGTGATAATTAATAAGAAAAGTTATCAAAAACAAGGTAATTAGTATAAAGTATTAATAAACTCAGTTACTTTTTCAAGTATAATTTCAGGACTTTCTTTATGAGGAGTATGACCAATATTTGGGATTATTAAAGAAGCTGAATTTCCAGATGTATTATTTACAATAGAATGTACTTGATCGATTGTTCCATATTCATCCTTTTCTCCTTGAATAATAAGAGAAGGACATTGTATTTTATGTAAATACTTTTCGATATTCCAAGACTCATACTGCTCAGATAACCAAGTCTCTGTCCACATAGAAAAAACAGCTTCTGTATTATCCTGATGATATTGTGTTAATTTTTCTTTTAGGTTAGTGTTTTTGTATGCTATAACAGCTTTTTTGATCCCCTCAATAGTTTCTGGTTCTACAAATACATGCGCTCCTTCTGTAATAATAGCATTAATTTTTTCAGGAAATAAGGCAGCGGCTAATAAAGCAATACTACCGCCATCACTATGACCAAATAATATTACATTTTTTAAATTGAGATTATTTATTATTTTCTCTAGAATAATCGCTTCATTTTTTAGATAATCAATATCTCTTTTAGAAGTAGAGAAAGGAGCAGATTTACCATAACCCTGTCGATCATATGAAAGAATGTTTAATCCAGTTTTTAAAGCTATATGATTCGGGAAATCTCTCCATAATTCGATACACCCTAATGAATCATGTAAAAAAATAACAGTTGCTTTTTCTGGCAATAAAAATGTAGGGTTGATTGATAGCTGTAATCGATATTGATCAATTATTAAATCTGACATATGGTTTTCAGTATAAAAATCAATAAAAATAGGTCAAAGTCTATACAAATTGTATAATTTGCACGTCAAAATTGAAACACTGGCACTTTTTTATAGTCTAGTGTATAGTAAATCATTAATTTATAACAATGAAAAGAACATTAGCCAAAATTTCTATTGGTGTATTATTGGTTGGTTGTGGAGCCAAAACCCCTATAAATGACATAGCCACAAGTATCCCTATAGCAACAGCATTGGATTTAACACAGGTAAAAAATGATAAAGTACCAGTTGTCATAAATCCAGGGCGCTTTACTCAAGATACAGTAAAATATTCATTGCCCAAAGTAGTACAAGGTACCTATGCGGTAAGTGATTTTGGGAAATTTGTAGATGATTTTAAAGCCTTTGACTATGATGGTAACGAGATTAATGTAACATCAGAAGATACAAATACTTGGGTAATCACAAATGCTAAAAATTTAGATAAGATAACCTATAATGTTAATGATACATATGATATTGAGAATACCGATATCGGCACACCTTTTTCTCCATCAGGAACCAATATTGAACCAAAAAATTATGTATTAAATCTTCATGGATTTATTGGGTATTTTGATGTGTTAAAAAATAATCAGTATGCATTAGAGGTAAAAGCACCTACAGAAATGAAGAGAACATCTGCTTTACAAAAGACAAATGCTGATGTAAGTAAGGATGGAACTGTAACTACAGATACATATTTTGCAACTCGTTATTTTGATATCACAGATAACCCTATGATGTATGGAGATCTGGATGTAGAAGAGTTTATGGTAGGGGATATCAAGATAGTATTGAGTATCTATTCACCAAATAATGTGCATACAGCCGCAAAAATAAAGGAAACAGTTTTCAAAATGATGAAAGGGCAGAAAGCATATCTTGGCGATATCAATAGTACTCCTCGTTATGATATATATCTTTATTTGGCATCAGGTAATGAGAATGCTCCATCAGGATTTGGAGCTTTAGAACATCACACCTCTACTGTGGTCGTATTACCAGAACAAATGCCTGATGAAGCTTTAGCATCAGCAATGATTGATGTAGTATCTCATGAATTTTTTCATATTGTAACACCGTTAAGTGTTCATTCTGAAGATGTACATTATTTCGATTATAATCAACCTACATTCTCAAAACATTTGTGGATGTATGAAGGAGTAACTGAATACTTTGCAACCTTATTTCAGGTAAACCAAGGATTGGTAGAAGAACAAGAATTTTATGATAAGATTATAGGTAAGATTCAAGGTGCTAGTAGTTATGATGATACAATGAGTTTCACAGTTATGAGTGAGAACATTCTAGAAGAGCCGTATGCTTCTAATTATATCAATGTATACGAAAAAGGAGCCTTGATAGGAATGTGTATCGATATTTTGATGAGAGAAGAGAGTGGAGGAAACAGAGGGATATTATCTTTGATGAAAGAATTATCCTTAAAATATGGTAAGAATAAGCCTTTTGATGATGATAAGATTATAGATGAGATCATCACAATGACATATCCATCTGTAGGTACGTTTTTAAAAACGCATGTGGTAGGAAAGACTCCAATCAATTATAAAGAATTTTTTGACAAGGTTGGAATTGCTATAACTTCAGAAAAAGTTAAAACAAATTATATCCAGAACTCAGGAGTATTAATAGTAGCAGGTAATCAAGAAAAAGGGACCATCTTTTTTACAGATTTAGTTACTGATAATAGCTTTTGGGCAGAAAATGGAGCTCGGCCTAATGATGATATCATAGAGGTTAATGGAACTAAGCTAACATTGGAAAATGCAAATACTATTCTTGGAGGAACGTTTCAATGGCAAGAAGGAGATGACGTTGTCGTTAAATTGAATAGAGCAGGAAAAGAAGTGATTATCAAGACTAAAGTGACTAAGTCATATACAAACGGAAGTAAACTTGGGGTAAATAAAGATTCTTCAAAGAAACAAACAGCTCTCAGAAATGCTTGGCTGAAAGGTTAAGAATTGACTATGATGAGTTTAAAAAAAAAGAGCCTGAATTTTTTTGAAGGCACTGAAAAAGCTTAACTTTTTCAGCAATGACTAGAAAAAAGCGATTAAATAAACATTGATTTTATTTAATC
>NZ_PGUB01000151.1:0-7648 GCF_002924285.1 Aquimarina sp. I32.4
ATTTTAATGAAAAATAGAGTAGCATAATTAATAATCCAAATTTAAAAGATTACTCTTGTTTTATAGGGGTCAAAACATTATCCTTACAAGGATTCTCTTGGAAAAATATGTTAAGTTAGATCAATAGAAACAATTATTTTTGTTGTGAAAAGAAAACATATTTAAAAAACCATTATTATACGAATCATTAATATACGATATAACGACTTAAATTACCATGCTACATTTAATAAATAGTACAATTAATCAAATTGAAGAAAATAATGTTTTACCTGAGGTTGAAATACAAAAAGCTCAGTATATAGTTGAAAACTATGACCAGATAATCCTTTCTCAAGGAAAAGAACATATATCCATTCAGATAGACAATGGCTTTGATGAGTCTATTGTAGATATTTTGAATAATGGCGATGTAGGTGGTCTATTGTTAAAGATAGATGGAGCTTATTCAGAATGGAATATCAAGGGGCTTGTAGCACTTTATATTATTTCAAAAGAATATGCAGATAAGCTACTCTCAGATGGTAAAAAATATACCAGAGAAGGGATGATCAAAAGAGTTTTGGATGAACGATTGGATAAAGCCAAAAAAGCAGATTATAAAGTTATTTTGTCTGATAATCTTTTTGGAGAGCATACATTGATTAATGAAAAAGGCAAATCACACCAAGTTACTCTTTGGGATTTTGAAACAAAAACGGGATACATAGACAATATAGATTGGAAGATCAATAAATTATGTACTACAAAACATATTTTGTATCTATTTAATTATCTGGAAGAGAACTCTCATAAAGCTAAAAAATTAAACAAAGTATTTCCTTTTATAGAAATATATACAGATCCACTGAATGATTATAGAATATCTTGGTATTATCCGGAGAAATTAACTAGCGAGGAAGAAAATTTATTGACTTCACATTTTGGCTCTAAAAATTATATTGATGAAACCAAAATAGCTTCCTTTTTTTCTTTTCTTCAAAAATCAAATGATTTTGAACGAATCAAAGTTAGAGAAGAGGTTTATGAAAAAGTAGAATCCTATTTTGATGAATTAGAATTGGTAAGGTCGCAAGAAAAAACTACTCTTGATTATTCTGTTATAAATGCAAATTTATATCCCTATCAAAAGGAAGGAGTCGAATTTTCGGTGTTTAAAAAGGGTGTTATTATAGCCGATGAAATGGGATTAGGAAAAACGTTGCAATCTATCACTACTGCGATTCTTAAAAAAGAAGTATTCGATTTCAAAAAAACATTGGTAATATGTCCGGCATCAGTAAAACATCAATGGAAAAATGAAATTTTAAAGTTTAGTACTGAAAAAGGAACAGTTATAGAAGGGAACCCAGAGATTAGAGCTAATGAATATGCTACAAATTCTGATTTTTTTCACATTATAAATTATGAAACTGTGCTAAGGGATTTAAGAGAAATTAATAAATCAGGGTATGACTTTGTAATACTAGATGAGGCGCAAAAAATAAAAAACTATGAAACAAAAACAGCAATAGCTATTAAAAGTATTCAAAAAAAACATGCATTGGTTATTACTGGAACACCTTTAGAAAATAAATTGCTAGACATCTATTCTATAGTTCAGTTTTTAGATCAAAAATTGCTAGCACCACAATGGGAATTTTCTTATCAACATTGTATTTTTGATAGTGAATATAAAAACAAAATTCATGGATATTATAATCTAAGAAGTCTGAAAAAGCGATTAGGTTCTATATTAATTCGCCGAGAAAAACGTGATGTATTTGATCAATTGCCTAATGTTGTACAAAAGAATATTTATGTAAAATTATCAGATGAGCAGGCGGCTATGCATGCTAATTATGCTGCCGGAATTGCAAAAATTTTAGGTAAAAAATTTAAGACTACTTATGATTGGCAAAAGCTTATGCTGCTACTCACCAATATGCGAATGGTATGTAATTCTAGTTATCTCATTGATAAACAAACACACAATTCTCCTAAATTGGCAGAATTAAGGCATATTTTAATAGAGCAACTTAGTATAAAAAAAGATCCGAACAAAAAGGTCATTATATTTTCAGAATGGGTAACCATGCTTAAATTAATCGGAGAAATGCTTAAAAAAGAAGATGTAACATTTACAATGCTTACAGGTAAAGTTCCCGTTAAAAAAAGACAAGCATTAATCAAAGAATTTGAAGATAATGATGATTGTAAAATATTCCTGTCTAGTGAATCGGGTGGAACCGGACTTAATTTACAGGTGGCTGATACTGTAATCAATTTTGAAATCCCCTGGAATCCTGCCAAAAAGAACCAGCGAATAGGTAGAATAGATAGAATTGGACAAAAGAAACAAAAGCTACATGTTTTTAATCTTCTATCCTTAGAATCAATAGAAATTAAAATTGCTACAGGATTACTGTTAAAACAAAATCTTTTTGAAGGTGTTTTAAATGAAGGAAATTTCACAGATGAGGTAGATTTTTCAGAAAAGGGAAAATCACAATTTATAAAACAGCTAGAAGAAGTCATAAATGATAATTCTAATTATGATACGACAACATCAGAAGATATTTTGATTAGTAATGAAGAAACTGTATTTGAAGAGTCGATTTCATCCAGCCAAGAAGAGTTAGCAATAGTTGAACCTGTTTCTGATTTAGAAAAAGAAGAAATAAGTATAGAGCAAACCAGTTCCTCACAAAATAAAATTGAAAAAATGGAAGAAGTAATGATCAAAGGAATGGAGTTTTTGACTGGTTTATACCAAATGAGCACTGGTGAAAAAACGACCAATACAAGTACTCCTAAAGTTAAAGTGAACAAAGAAACTGGCGAAGTTTCTATTTCTTTTAAAATGGAGTTTGCAAAAGAAGAATAGTTTTTTAGATAATCTGATAGGATAAAATATATAAGAACAAAAATTCGTTAAAGAGAGATTTATGTACCATAATACGTAGTAAAAATTTAATGAGATAAGAGATTTTAGTGTTAATTGAAATAGATAAGAGGAGAAGCTTTAAGAATCCATTAATAAAGTAGAGTGGGTTTTTATAAATGCTTCTATTTCAAGTAAATTATTAATAGAATGGTTAGATATTTCAATCTCTCCCGCTACTCTCAGGACATTTTTTTCCTCAAGCCAGACAATTTTGTCTGGCTTTTTGTTTGGAAAATCTAAAGAATGCTTAAAAAAGCTTACTTTAGAGATACCCTAAACTATAACAGTGGAAAAATTTATTGGAATAACTCAACGAGTTACTTAGAAAAGATCTAATTATCTAGTACTTCCAAAGCACGTTCTATTCCACTATCCTTTTCTTCTTGAAAATCTATGGTTGACAAAAAAGGTACTCGGTTTTCTAGATTTTCAGGTCCAATTCCAACAATTTCAAAAACCTCACCTTGGGCATCACTATATATTTCATTAGATATACTTACTTCAGCACCATTTGGCAATACATGTGTAAGAATAGTAGAAAAAGTACCAGCTGTGTTCTCTCCTACAATGGTTACATACGGTAAGTCTTTAAGACATAACGTAAAAAGAGATCAAGACCAAAAGTTGTGTTCATGCAAATATTCTGGTTAATCTAAACAAGAAGAATTCGGATCAAGACCAAAAGTTGTGTTTATACAAATATTCAAAATAATCGAGTTTTATCCCAGTGACTAACTAAAGAAATGGAAAGCAAAATCCGATTAACTATCTTGTAATGCTCTTATAAAGAAATTAGTTTTTCTAAATCTGTTTCTAATGTAACCTATAGAGAATCAATGTAAGTATGTTTTTTTGTTGTTGATGAGATAAGTATAAATTTATAAATTTATACTTGTACTTATTTTTTGAATGATCTAATATAGTATTTTTCCGATTTGATTACAATTCTTAAGTATAATTAAGCTAGATATTTTTCGGTTTTTTGATAAATGATATTAATGTATTCGTGAGAGTAGATTGATAAAAAAATCTTGAGATGAAGATATCTTAGAATTAAAATCTATCAGATGCGACAGAATCGAATCTTCTAATCATAAAATAATGATAAATTAATTGTATGCGAAGTATTAAAAATACTGTTTTAGGAAAAGAAGATAATAAAAAAGAGACACTTCCTCTTCACCTTTCTCAAAAGGAAATTTATAATGAACAGGTTTTAGATCCGAATAGTTCAGAATTTAATGTAGGAGGGTATATTGTCCTTAAAGGTAAACTTGATAAGGTTTGTTTTATTGATATATTGAAAAATCTACCTGAGGTATTTGATATTTTGCGCATTCATTTTGATTTTAATAAGGCTATTCCAAAATGCCATTTTTCAAATAAACCTCAAAAAATTGAGGTTAACCAAATAAGCTTTACAGGAGAGAGAGATCCAAAAAAGTTAGCATTAAATTGGATGCAAGAGCAATTCAATAGACCTTTTGACCTTTTTAAAAAAAAATTATTTGAAAACTATTTGCTTCAGATAAGCGAAAATGAGTATTGGTGGTATATGAGCTATCATCATCTTATTTTAGATGGATATGGTTTTGGAATACTCATCCAATATGTTGCTAACAAATATTCTTCAAGTGTAAATTTAAGAAACCCTACAAAAGAGATTGATTTTACTTTTGATACATATCAAGATGAAATTGCAAAATCATTAGAATACTTGAGTTCTGATTCATTTAATGATGATATTTCATATTGGAAAAAACAATTCATAAATATACCTGAACCTCTACCAAAAAAACATTTTTTTAATCATTCAGGGAATAAAGTTCATCGAACTAGTATCTTTATAAGTGAACGAGATAAAAGAGTATATGAGGAAATAACCAAGAAGACCCGTACTAGTCTGCAGCAACTAACTTTGGCTGCCTTAATAATATATTTTGCTCGATTCGAAAATCAATACGAAATTGTATTTGGTGTTCCATTGCACAAAAGAAGAAATAAAAGACAACGAAATATTGTTGGCCCATTTTCTGGTGTAATTCCATTTAAGGGTATATATACAGAGGATCAAACAATTTATGATTTTTTGAATGACATAAAGAAAAGACAGCGATCTGATTATCGTCATCAGGCATGCCTTCCAAGTTATATTAATAAAGAGTTGAACTTGTTGTCGAAAGGAAGAACTCAACTATTTGATATAATTGTCAATTATGAGACAATGGATTTTTCTCTAAATATTGATGGGATCAATTCAGAAGCTAAGCATCTTTCAAGTAATGAAGGTAGTACTCCTTTATCTATTAGATGGTGTGATTATGGAAATAATCAACCTTTAGAAATTAAGATAGATTATAAATATTCATACTTCTCAAAGAAAGAAATTGAATTATTAATGTCTAGAGTACTATTCATTATGAGGCAATTCAAAGTTGATACGGGGGGAGTAGGTAATCTTTCTATATTGACTTCAAGGGAAGAAAAAGAACTATTGTATGATTTCAATGATACAGCTATTGATTATCCTCTTGAGAGTAGTACTATTCTTGATTTATTTGAGAATCAAGCGGTAATATCGCCAGAGAATATTGCAATATTTTCTGAGAATAACAGCTTAACATATAAAGAATTAAATGATAGGTCAAATAAACTTGCTCATTATCTAAAAGAAAATTATTCTCTTGAAGCTGATGATTTAGTTGCAATAAAATTGGATAAAAGCGAATGGTCAATAATCTCAGTTTTGGCAGTTTTGAAATCGGGAAGTGCTTATGTACCTATAGATCTTGATTATCCACAAGAAAGAATAGACTATATTATAGAAGATATAGATTGTAAGGTTGTTATTGATGATGAAGAGTTAAGAAAATTCATAGATGTTTCTAATAAATATTCTATTGAAAACTTAAATTTAGCTATCAAGCTGAATGATCTTGCCTATGTAATTTATACTTCAGGAAGTACAGGAAAACCAAAAGGAGTACTAATTGAACATGATTCTCTTTTAAATATAGCACTTTGTTGGCGCGAAGAATACAACTTGGAAAAAGAAAGTGTTGTATTGCAGACGGCCAGTTTTTCTTTTGATGTTTTCACAGGGGATTTATGCAGGAGTTTGATAAATGGCTCGAAATTGGTTTTATGTCCAAAAGAAGTAAGTTTAGATTCTAAATATTTCTATGAGTTCATTAAAGCTCATAAAGTTAGTGTTTTAGAGCTCACTCCAAAATTAGCAATTCCACATTTTGACTTTGTTTATGAAAATAATTTAGATGTTTCTTTTATCGAATTGTTAATTCTCGGATCTGATACATTACAAGGATCAGAGTTTAAAAATTTGTTAGAGAGATTTGGTGCTCAAATGAGAATAATCAATAGTTACGGTACAACAGAGACAACTATAGACTCATCTTATTATGAAGTACCTGTATCTAAAAATATAGTAGATAATATCAATGTTCCAATTGGTCGGCCGTTAGCAAATACAGAAATTTATATACTCAATAAATCTTTACAAGCTCTACCTATAGGAGTTATTGGTGAATTATGTATTGCAGGATTAGGGGTTTCGAGAGGATATTTGAATCGTCCTGATTTGACTCAAGAAAAGTTCATTAAAAACCCATTTGGTAAAGGTAGATTATATAAGACTGGTGATTTAGCACGATGGTTACCAGATGGTAATATTGAGTTTTTGGGCAGGGCTGATGATCAGGTTAAAATAAGAGGATATCGGATTGAGTTGGGAGAGATAGAAAACGTGTTAGCGGATCACAATTTGGTACTTCAAAGTTGTGTATTATGTAATGAAGATTCGAGAGGGCATAAATATTTGGCTGCTTATATTGTGTGTAAAGAAGATTTGAATACAAGTTTAGTACAGCAATACCTGATAAGTCAATTGCCTAATTATATGGTTCCTTCTGTAGTTGTTTTTTTAGATGCATTACCAATAACTCCTAATGGTAAGATTGATAAAAAAGCATTACCCGCTCCAGATCCTTCAGAAATAGTTTCTGATACATATGTTGCACCAAGTACACCTATAGAAATTGAATTGGCTTCTATTTGGGAGGAGTTACTAAATTTGAAAAAAATAGGGATTCATGATAATTTTTTTGAATTAGGAGGGCATTCACTTTTAGTAATGCGACTTGTTTCTATTGTAAGGAAACAATTAAAAGTAGAGCTTACGGTAAAAGATATTTTTGAAAAAGCAACTATTTTTTTTCTTTCTCATTTTATACAGACAACAAAAACAGATGTTGTTTTACCAGATATTTTAACGGGTATTCGTCCTGTTGATATTCCATTATCGTTTTCACAAGAGCGTTTATGGTTTTTAGATAAGTTAGAGGGTAGTACTTCCTATCATATTAGTTCAGTTTTACGCTTATCGGGTTCTATAGATATTTCTATATTGGAGTTATCATTTCGTGATATAGTTGATCGACATGAGGTTCTTCGCACGATTTATAAAGAAAGTGAAGAAGGATTTGTTTCTCAAGAAGTTTTAGATAAGGGGAATTGGAAGTTCTCCAGTTGTATTGAAGAGCCACAAGAAGATTTAATATCGTCATTAATTTCTAATATAATTAATACTCCCTATGATTTATCAAGGGATCATATATTACGTGTTTCTGTTATAGAGATTTCACCTATAGAACATATTTTGGTTTTGGTTATGCATCATATTGCTTCAGATGGTTGGTCTTTACC
>NZ_PGUB01000152.1:0-7582 GCF_002924285.1 Aquimarina sp. I32.4
ATCTCATCACTCACATCATCCATTCCACTCCAGTCAGGATCGTAATCCGTGACTAAGATTCCATCAACAAGTTCATAATCGGTATTAATTTTTATATTACTAAAGCCAATTTTTATTTTGGTATCGGATAAATAAGGAACGGTAATATATCCCCACCCTGAAAATATTCCATTTCCTCCTTGAGCAACCTCGCCTATCTCTGGGGATTCTGTATTACCTGATAGAATGCGTTTTACTGTTACTGGAAATTCTCCAGCAGTAAATACATCATTAACTACCAATGTTTCTAATGGATCCTGATTATCAATATGTAATTCTGGAGTCACTCCACATGTAAAATTGGATTCTCCTCGAGTTGTTGTGGTAAATTCAAATAAACGGGAATAGGTATACCCTCCGTTTTCTCCACATTGTCCACCAACTCTATACTCATAGGTTGTATTTTCTTCTAACTGCTGGATTTTGGTATTTTCATTATAAGCATTTACCTCAAACCATCCAGAATTGTTTCCCTCTTTTTTACGATACTGTACCTGATATTTTTGATGATCTACTCCCTGCCAAAATACCTGTGCTGCGTTATAAGCATTACTCTCTGCAAGGACATATTGTGGCGCTGTACATTGCCCAGTGTAATTAAAATGATAAACCTCACTATATCCTCCATTTTTAAACAAGGACAATTCATTAATTCCATCCACCGCGATTGCCCGTACCCGCCAACCATAAGTTTTATCTGGTAGTAAGGGTGTCTCTGCAGGACCATACAATAATGTTGTTGATCGCGTTGTAGTTTGATATAATGGTCTACTCGCCAAAAATCCTGCCTGAGGGTCAATATTTGTATCCCATATTTCTGCCAGAGTAAACTCATATTGTATATTGGTTGCATTTACATGACGAGGTGTCCAATTAAAAATAATATTTTGTGGATCTTTGATCGTAATATTTTCATTTCGTACCGGAAGGTTTAAAATCGGAGGGTCATTTAATACGATATAGGCTATTGCACAGCTTTTTTTAGAAATCAGCCTTCCTGTTAAGTAATCATATGCTTCAAAACAAAAACGATACAAACCTGCGGGAAGAGGCTTACTATATTGAACAGGAGATATTCCTACCAGATTTTCTATCTGAAAATAGGAGCGTAAATCTATATTAGTTAACCGTAGTGGAACACCTCCATCTAAAGTAACAGGGGAAACTCCTGAAACAACATCTGTACTTTGTACAGCAATACCATTACCTTCTATAAACAGTTTTAATGTAACCTGACGATTAAACTCTGTAACATCTCCCAAAAGTAAATTAACCACTAGACGATCACTATTTGCAGTAGCATAATCTGCGAGGGTTACACTATAAGGAGGAATCATTTGTGCAGTTACCTGAACAGGACTCTGAGCAACTCCAAAAAAAGGAAGTAACAGCAGTAGAAGTAGGATATATGTTTTAATATAGCTATTCATAAGGGTTAGTTTGGTAATTTTTGAATTTTAATATCTGTTTCGATATAAGAGTTTGCTCCATCTGGAATGTACTTTTTGATTTTTAAAGCTCCTTTTCTCCCATCTTCGGTTTCAAACAGGATAATTCTTGGTACCACACTATTATTAAATGGTTGCAGGCCATCTATGGTTTCGGTGATTGTCAAGCCACGTAGTATAGTATCATTGGTCATATTATCAAATTGTGTAAGGGTTAAACTTGCTCCGCAAGCACATCCCTCTAAAACATTAATCATCTTGGTATGGGTAGCATTGGGGATGGCATCAAAAGTAGTACCTTCTAACATGTCTGGGGCATAAAATCGATTAAAACTAAAACCACTATTGAGACCAAAAAATACTAAATCAATTCTTGCTCCATTACCAGATGTAATTTGTGATTTAGTATATACTTGTTCTGTATATCCAGAAAAGAAACTTCCGATAGTATTGGTATTATGTGCCGTATTTATTCCTAAATGAATATTCTCAAAGACTTTAATGTTGGTATCTGGTAATATCGTTATCGTTTTTGTTATTGATTTAGTTTCTTTTCCGTTTGTAGCTGTTAATATCATATTATGAGTTCCAATAGTATTAAAAACTACTGTAGGGTTTTCTTCTGTAGTGGCTGAGGGGATTCCTCCATCAAAACTCCATTGATATGTAGTAGCACTTTTACTTTTATTTTGCATTGACAATTGTACAGGGGCTTGAAAATCTTTATCTTGAAAATTCACTTCCCAATCAAAATCAGCAATCAAAAAAGGTGCAACCGTAATGGTTGTATCTTTTGCATAAGTTTCTCGCCCGTTACTTATTTTTAGTGCGATTTTATGCTCTCCTGGTTGTTCAAAAACCACATTGCCTGGGTCTTTTTGATCTGTAGTTACAGGATTACCCCCTTCAAAACTCCATTGATAGGTAGTTGCTCCCATAGAGGTATTAGTTATACCTACTGTTGTTGGAGCGAAATTATCTATCTGTATTTTTGCTTTGAAATCTATGATTACTGGTGCGTCTAAATCTAAGGTTACCTCTTTTTGATCTTCTGATCCATCACGATTCATAGCATGTAAGATAATGGTATATATTCCAGGGTTTTTATATAATATAGCCCCAGGGTTTCTTTGTACAGATGTAGAGGGTTCCCCTCCTTCAAATGTCCATTTGTATTGCTCTGCACCTTCACTACGATTAATCATTACAACCTGCACTGGAACAGAATAATCTTCTGCAACAATAGTAGCTTTAAAATCAGCTACTACTGGAATAGCCTCTTCCTTTGAACAGGTACTTAGAAGCACCGCCAACAAAAGAATATTTGATATATATGCTATACGTTTCACTACTCTATAATAATTTTACGGATTTGATCTCCTCTAGGAGTTTCTAATACGAGTACATATACTCCGGTACTTAATGACATTTCTACAGGGATTAGGTATTCTTTTAATCCATCTTTACGTTGCTCCATTTCTACATGATTATTGGTCAGGTTAAACATACGCAATGCTATAGATGCTGTTTCAGCCAAGGATATTTTTACAGTAAATTTACCATCATTTGGATTAGGATACACCAAAAATTCTTCAATAAATGGGTTATCTGCATCTCCAACATTTGGTAAATCAGTAGACTCTTCTACTATAATTGTTTTTTGATACTCCTGATAGCAATCGCCTTGATATGTTTTCAGGCTAAAATCATACGATCCTTTTTTATTAAATATAACTACCAAACGTTCTCTATCCTGTGATACAATTTCTATTCCCGAATCTTCTGGCATGGCCCATTCTACAATATCTCCATCAGGCAAGCTTACATTTACCATAGTTACTTCTTTGCCTGTAAAGGCTTGGGATAGCAACAAAAAATCTGCATCAATCACAGCATTTGACACAGAAACATTAACTGTATTTGTTCCTGTACACCCTAAAGAAGTTATTAAAGTAGCTTTATAGGTTCCAGACCTAGTAAGTTCTACCTGAGGATCGGTACTTCTAAAACCGTTATCCGATTCCCATAGATATGTTGCTTCTGGATCATCAATGCTAATATCAAGAATCAAGGATTGTTCTGCGCAAATGGTTCTGTTCTCTCCTAAATCCAACGTAATTGGATCAGGATCTACTAGGGTAATATCTTTGTAAGTAACACACTCTTCTGCATCTATGATTTGTAATATATAGGTTCCTGCTGTTAGGCTATGAATACTTTCTGTAGATTGCCCTGAATCCCAAGAAAAAGTATAAGGAGGTGTTCCTCCTTGGGCTTGTATATCAATATATCCATCATTACCTTGATAGCAGGTAGGAGCAATTTGATTGATAATCATTGCTTCTAATCCATTGGGTTGTTCTATATTTATTGTTCCTGTTGTACGACACCCTTTACTATCACTTACAAAAACAGTATATTTCCCTGAAATCAACCCTGTAATTACAGAAGTTGTTTCTCCTGTTGACCATGAAATATCATAAGGGGGAATACCTCCTTCTATAAATACTTCTGCTACCCCATTAGCTCCACTACTACAAACAACATTTTCTTTTTCAAAGGTAACCTTTAGCAATTTAGGTTGGTTCAAAAAATATGTACTATCTCTTTCTTGTACTAGAATATTATTTTCATAATCTCCAAGAATAATATTATTTGCATCCCTAATATTTACAGCATATGTTCCTGTATCTAAATCTCTGGCAATACTATCTGTAACAGAAAGAATTTCCCATTCTCCTGTAATAGGATTCTGTTTTTTCCAAGTATAATAGTAAGGTAAGCCTCTATTATCAAAAAAATCAAGTTGGATGCCTCCTTTTGCATGAGCAATGAGTTCTCCATCACTATCCTCATCTCCATATTCATTGGTATTATTACAAGAGATAGCATGAGATTCTTCAATAGTTAATAAAAGAGGGTCAGGTTCATCAAGTTCGTATTCGGCATTGATGACGGTACATGTATTTTTGTAAGTAGCTAAACTATAATTCTTGTCACGTACTGTAAGAGAATATTTTCCTTTAGCAAGCCCGTTTAGCGTGATCTGGTATCCTTCATCTGGTACAGGGATTATTAAGGTATTGGTATCAGTTAGAATAGTTCCATTTTCATCTTTCCATTCAAAAGTATACGAACCATCATTATATGGTGTTCCTCCAGTTACTTTTGCCACGATAACTCCGTCTGTAAATCCAAAAGCTTTAGGATCTTTTGAAAGATCAGTATCGAAATCAATTTTCAAAGAGGCATCAGGTTCTGAGATGGTCACTTCTTGTATAATTTCTTCACCTAAAACAACTTCTCCATGTACTACTTTTCTGACTTTAGCTATACAACCATTAGCGTCCATGAGTTTAATTTGGTAATTTCCTTTTGTTCTACCTGTAATTGTTGTGGTATTACCATGTGTAAAAGGTCTCCAATCTGTTGTCCAAGGTTCAGAGGTTTTTCTAATGAGGTACTTATATCCTCCTACACCTCCAGAAGCACTAAAAGTAATGGTTCCATCATTACCGCCGTTGCAGAACACATCTACTTTATCATTTTTTGGTAGTGTATTAAAAACCACTTGAGATTGTCGTATCACACGTATGTTTTCAAAATGACCAGTACCTGCTGTATAATATGCTAATCCATTATAAGAACCATATAGACTGATTTGATATTCGCTAACACTAGGAGGAACATTGGTCAAAGTTACTCTATTATTACTATCTAAAGTGATATTATTTGCTCCAGAAACTGCTATAGCTGGATAAATAGGGTTTCCTCTTTCATCATTTCTTACAGGAGGTTGAGACTTATCTCCTACAGATATACTAAGGTTATCTCTAGTATCTAATGCTTTATTAAACTGAATAGTAATGGTTCCATCTCTTGCATCAAAGCAAGAGGTAGGAGTACTAGTTACGCTAGTAATTGTAGGTGCTGATTTCCTAAGTATATAAGAAATTACATTAGAGTCAAAAGAATCACTACATGCTGATGCAACTCTGAAATATACTTCTTTTCCAACAACAGAAGCTGCCATAAAAGCATTAGGGGTAAAAGTAATAGAGTTTGCTCTGGGAACAGGTATATTTATCCAATCATACACCCTTCTTACCCTTGGATCACCAAAAAGGTTAGGTAGAGTAATATCTGTATAAGTAGTAGCATATTGCCACCTATATTGACTGGTTTCTATACCAGTGGTGGTATTCAAAGTTAATAGGTCATCGTATCCAATAATCCTATATGGTGGTACTCCTAAAGAAAAAACAGGCCTTACACTATATTTAAAATCTATAGTAGTCATTCTAGGAGAATAATATCCTGAAAAACTACTGGAATCTACACATGGAAAACTAAAATTAGCAGGAATGGTACCTTCTGCATCTGTCCCTGTTCTAAAATTTACGAAAGCATAAACATCAATTCTCACTGGTAACTTAGAGGAATATACAGAAGGTACGCTTTTATTAATTTCTTCATCTCCTTCGTTTTGTATATCTCTAAAATATAGTGTTTCTCTTTCTCCATCAAAAAATACTACTTCAATATGAATATTAGAATTGGTTCTATTTTTAACTCCTTTATTTATACGGTAATTAAGATCCCACAAGTCAATTTTATATCGATTTTGAGAGACCCCAGTACTCCAAGACATTAAAACCAATAGTATAACAATTACTTTTTTCATTTTCTTCGTTTCTTAAAATTCAACGATAACAGATGTTGTACCTCCATATTTACCATTAGGTAAAATAGGCCTTATATAATACGTATAGGTATTATTGGGGTTTACTGTATTATCTTTTATATTTTTTATACCTCCAGGTAGTTCTCTAAATAATCTAGCACTACCTTCATTTTTCTTTTTATACATAATAAACCCTGTAAACATATCTGATGGATTTCTCCAGGATAGATGTATTACTTTTTCTTCTTTATTCGCAATTCCTTGTATTCCCTTTATCGTTTGTAAATTCGACTTAGAAAAAGCTATGAATACAGTTATTGGAGTAGATGGTAAGGATTGTAAACCGTTTTGATCTGTTGCGAAAATGGCATAGCGGTATTTATGATCCATTTGCAAACCTGTATCTACATACATAGTATCTTTTTGAGTATCTAAAATACGTTGCCAACTAGTATCAGAGGTCGTTATATCTTTTCTGAATAACTCATAACGTTCTACATCTTCACTAGAACTAGGGATCCATCTTAGATTTACTGTATCATTTTTCACCTCATATCTACTAAAAATGGGGGAAGTTGGTCTTACAACATCAGGTTTATCTAACACCAACATTTCAGAGTAACCTGACATGTTAAAACGTTGGTCTACAGCTACCACACTATAATATATTTTACTATTTAAAGAAGCTACCTGCACAGTATCTACAAAAGAAGTTTGGGTTATTGGATCAATGGTTATTTGCGATAATTCTTCTCCTTTTTTATTTCCACGAAATACGCGATATCCTAACATATCTTTTTCTGTATTTGCTTCCCATTTGATTTTAGTGACTCCAGTACTATCAATAACTCCAGTAAGTCCAATGGGTATTTTAGGAGGGATGGAATCTATGGGTTGCACAAAAACAGCTAAAGAAGTAGTGTTTTGTCCCCTTTTTCCATGGGCAGTAATAGTAAAATAATTAGAAGGTTGTAATTTATCGTACATTAATTCTCTCTGTCCAGAAGGAATATTAGCTACAACTTCTTCATAAACACCATTTGCTTTGGAAGCTCTATTTAAACTAAACCCTTCAATTAGAGATACTCCTTCTTTTGGAAACTCCCAGAATAAAACTGCACTACCATTTTCTTTTAAGGTATGTGTTGTGATATGCGCGGTATACGCAAGTGTAGGTTTTCCTTGCCCAGAAATTACCTTAGAAGGAGGGCCTTCTTTTCCAAAAGAAGACAATCCTATAACCCGATAATAAAACGTTTTATTATTTTGAGACAATGTATCTATATAATACATCCTTTTGGCAGGAGCACCTGGCTTATCATTCATATTGATTAATGGAGTATCTCCTAATCGTTTGAAATTTGTACCATCTTCTGATCGTTCAATAAAATACGCTGTATAAATAGATTTA
>NZ_PGUB01000153.1:0-7443 GCF_002924285.1 Aquimarina sp. I32.4
AGTAACTAATCAAGGAAGTGTACAATTTATGATTTACTCAGGAACAATGAATGCCGATAGATTGATCGAGTTTTTAAAACAACTTATTAAAAATAAGGAGCAAAAAATATTCTTAATACTTGATAACCTGAGAGTACACCATAGTAAAATTGTAAAGCAATGGGTAGAGGAAAATAAAACTAGTATTGAATTGTTCTTTTTACCATCTTATTCTCCTGAGAAAAATCCAGATGAGTATTTAAATTGTGACTTAAAATATGGGCTATCAGAAAAACCTGCTCCAAAAAACGAAAAGCAACTCAAGAAAAATGTAGAAAAACACATGAAAATGCTACAAGATAATAATCAGAGAGTTATCAAATATTTTAACCATGCAGACATAAAATATGCCGCTTAATCTAGTTCTTTTACCGTCAGGTTAATACCTTATTTTTTCGAGAAACTATATATATACCAAAAATAACTACAACAGCTCCAATTATTTGAATTACTGATAAATTTTCTCCTAAAAACACATAAGCCAAAACAATCGTTGATACTGGTCCAAGACTTGCTATAATAGAAAAATTAGAAGCCCCTAATTTTGCAATTGCCGCAGAAACTAAATAAGAGGGTATAATTGTTGAAAAAATTGCCATGATGATACAAATGACATATAGTTCTGTAGGGTAATTAAAAATATCTTGTCTATCAAAAACTAAATACTGAATAATAATACAGATTGATGAAACTATCATTGCATAGGAAGTAAAAGATACTACTCCAAACTTAGGAATCAACCAACCACTGCCTATGAGATAGGTAGCATAAGTTAATGCACTCAAAAAAATTAATAAGACTCCAAGTATAAGATGATCGGTTTCTGTATGAATCTCGCCCCAAAATGTAATAATCACTCCTATATATGTTAATAAAATAGCAAATAATTGTCTGTTTGTTATTTTATTTCTCAAAAACACTCTAGAAATAATAATGACCAATGTAGGGTATACAAAAAGAATAATTCGTTCTAATCCTGCTTTGATATATTGTAAGCCTAAAAAATCAAAATAACTTGCTAAATAATATCCTACAAATCCAAAAAATAAAATCCATACATAATCAATCTTTTTAATATTCTCTTTTTGTACAGGTTTATTATATAAAGCTAATACGATGTAAACTGGTAAAGAAAATAACATCCTAAATAATAGTAAATGCTCTGAACTTATATCAAATTTATACGCCAACTTAACCAATACGGCTTTTGCAGAAAATAATATTATACCGATAATTGCAAGTATAATTCCGTATGATGATAATCCTTTACTTTTCATTTATTAAAGATAGAATTCTCAATATTCAATAAAAATGAATGATTACGACTATTACAATGCCCAAAAAAAACCTTTCTAAAAGGATCAGAAAGGTTTTTCGTTTTATCTATTTAATTAACAACACATTATACATTAAATAAGAAATGCATAACATCACCATCATTTACGATATACGATTTTCCTTCTACCCCTAATTTTCCTGCTTCTCTTACTTTTGATTCACTACCGTATTGTACAAAATCATTATATTTTATAACTTCTGCACGAATAAACCCTTTTTCAAAATCAGTGTGAATTACTCCTGCTGCTTGTGGGGCAGTTGCTCCTATAGTAACTGTCCAGGCTCTTACTTCTTTTACCCCAGCAGTAAAATATGTTTGTTGATTAAGTAGTTTATATGCTGCACGAATCAATATCGCGGCTCCAGCTTCTTCTAATCCCATATCCTGCAAAAACAACTGTCGCTCTTCATAATCATCAAGTTCTGTTATATCTGCTTCTGTACCTACTGCTAATACAATTACTTCAGCATTTTCTGATGCTACTGTTTCTTTTACTTTTTCTACGTAATCGTTTCCGTTCACGGCAGCTCCTTCATCAACATTACATACATAAAGTACTGGTTTATCAGTAATAAACTGTAGTGGTTTTACATACGTAAGGTGATCATCTTCTGAAAAGTCAATTGCTCTTACAGAAGTCCCTGCTTCTAACCCTTCTTTAATTTGTAATAAAATGGATTCTTCTTTCTGAGCTTCTTTATTACCTGTTTTGGCAGCTCGTTTTACTTTATCAAGCTTTTTATCTACACTCTCTAAATCCTTTAGTTGCAATTCTATATCAATTGTTTCTTTATCTCTTATCGGATCCACAGAGCCATCTACATGTACTATATTATCATTATCAAAACAACGTAAAACATGAATTATCGCATCGGTTTCTCTTATATTACCCAAAAATTGATTTCCTAATCCTTCTCCCTTACTAGCTCCTTTTACCAAACCTGCAATATCAACAATTTCTACTGTTGCAGGAATTACTCGTTCTGGTGTTACTAATTCTTCTAATTTTTCTAATCTTGAGTCTGGTACATTAACCACCCCAATATTAGGTTCTATAGTACAAAAAGGAAAGTTAGCACTTTGCGCTTTTGCATTAGATAAACAATTGAATAATGTTGATTTTCCAACATTTGGTAATCCTACGATTCCTGCTTTCATGGTACGTATATTAATAGTAATTGAGGTATTTATATCTTTCTACCTTCTCAATTTTGAGAGTGCAAAGATAATGGTATTCATTGATAGTAAACAAATAGGTTTTGATAAGATTATACATTAACCCGTATAACATAAAAATAATCGATGATATATCTACTTTTATTATTATTTTTTGAATATATCACTTTCAGAATGTTTTACTTTTTTGTAAATTTAAATTTAATAACTAATCAAATGGAAATATTAAAAACTCTTATGATAGTATTAATAATGATACCTACTACTATCTACTCACAATCAGACATCAAAAATGATAATGGAAACTCTTCTACAGAAACAGTTACCAAGATTATTCGTATCAAAGGTCCTAATGGTGAAGAAAAAATTATCAAAAAACAAGAAGTCATCACCAAGAAAAGTAAAATGCAACTTAATCCCAATGATGAGGGTAAAACAAATCAATCAGTTATATATGTAAACGATGAAGTAGCTGTAAAAAAATCTCATAGTTCATCAGATATACGTAGCTATACAAAAGTACCTGACCAAAAAGGATTTATAATGACTTTCTTGGATAAATCAGGTAACAAAGTTGTAAAAGTAAGGCCTCTAAGCGGTACTAGCGGATATTATATCGTCAACTCTGGAGATACTAATAATAGTATTGGTTATTTTGACGAAGATAAAAATTTTATCGTGGAGATGTATGATTCTAAAACAGACGGAATTATTACAATTGTTTATAGGGCAAATAATGATACTACAATAGAAAATTAGAATTATATACGAACCTCTTAAAACCTAAAACTATGTTACACAACATAATGAAACTACAAGGAGTACAACCTCTAAAAAGAAAACAACTCCAGACGATCAAAGGTTCAGGATGGCCAAGAAACGAAGAAGGTTGTCGTGCCTGCGGTGGAGAATGGAGCCCTCCTCTATGTGCTTTACCTTGGGATTCACCATGTGATTAATATATTGATGATATAATTAAAAGGTGTGCATATTTATCTAACAATGATGTACACCTTTTTTGAATCTACAAAATAGAATTTGGATGCATTCTTCTACTTCATACATTTTATATTATACCTATTTATTTTTTTAATGGTATATAATTAAATTGATTTTTTTTCAAGATTAAAAAACATATTTCAGCATAACTTTAATTATTGTGCAATCTCTTAAAAATAACACTCCTCTTACCTGTTATTTACACAATTATTCTCTACAAAAAGGTGTTTTTATTAAAAATTATTCAATAGTTAAGTTAAAATAACATCATTTTAGATATATTTAACCATACAATCATCTTATACAAATACTTTTTATGAAAAAAATCACACTCATTTTATTTAGTTTATTCACCATAAGTTGGTGTTTTGGCCAACAAGAAATAACAGGAATAATTACAGATTCTTCTGGAGCTGCATTACCATATGTAAACATTGTAGAAAAAGGCTCTTCGAATGGAACAACTACAGATGATCAAGGAAAATATGCTATAACTGTGGGAGCAAATGCTACGCTTGTATATAGTTATATAGGATTTGAAGGGAAAGAAATAGTAGTAGGAACACAACAAAAAATAGATGTCGTTCTCCTTGAGGGAGAAGCATTACGAACTATTGTTGTAGTTGGTTCTAGAAGCCCTAAACGAACCGCTACAGATACTCCTGTTGCAATTGATATTATCGACATGCAAGATATCATTACCAAAAGTGGTAAGATAGAAATCAATGAACTCTTACAATACACAGCTCCTTCTTTTAATTCTAATAAGCAATCGGGATCAGATGGTGCTGATCATATCGACCCTGCAACACTTAGAGGGCTAGGCCCAGATCAGACACTGGTTTTAATCAATGGTAAAAGAAGACACTCTTCGTCTTTAGTTAATATTTTTGGAACACGAGGTCGTGGTAATTCTGGTACTGACCTTAATACAATTCCTGCATCTTCTATTAAAAGAATTGAAATACTTAGGGATGGTGCTGCCGCTCAATATGGTTCTGATGCCATTGCAGGGGTAATAAACATTGTATTAAAGGATAATGTAAACAAATTAACTGGTAGTATTAGTTATGGTGCATATAATACAGATGCGAAAGGAAATTTTCCTACTAGTACTCCTAATACAGACGGAAATAGACTAGATACAGATAGAGACGGAAATCGCATAGGAGATGATCAAAGTTTTGATGGAGGTTCTTTGAAAATTACTGCAAATTATGGAGTTGAAATTGGTGAAGGTGGTTTTGCTAATTTTACTACTGAATACCTAAGTAAAAACAAAACATTACGTCCTGGTTACGATTTTAGAAGAGGATTTGGCGAGGCGGCTATTGATGGGTTTAATTTCTTTGCCAATGCTGCAATACCTATTTCTGAAAACACAGAAGTATATGCTTTTGGAGGAAGAAATTATCGTGATACTGATGCGTACGCTTTTACCCGTAATGATGGGACACGTGTAGTAACCTCTATTTTTCCTAATGGTTTTACACCAAGAATTACGTCAAATATAATCGATAATTCGGTTTCTGCTGGAATAAGAACAGAGACTGAAAGTGGATGGAAAATCGATTTTAATAATACTTGGGGTAAAAACAACTTTCATTACTTTATCAAAGGAACTCAAAACGCTTCTCTAGGTGCCACCTCTCCTACTGATTTTGATGCTGGAGGGCATAGTCTGAGTCAAAACACAACTAGTTTGGATTTCTCTAAGTATTATGAAGATATATTAAATGGATTTAATATCGCTTTTGGTACAGAATACAGAACAGAAAATTTCACAATTTTTGCTGGAGAAGAGGCATCGTATGCCACCTATGATGTTAATGGATTACCTATCACAGATGCGGCAACTCAAACACAACCTATTGACCCTATCTCTGGAGATGCAAGGCCTGGAGGATCACAGGGATTCCCAGGATACAGTCCATCAAATGAAGTGGATCGCTCTAGAACAAATTTATCCCTTTATGCTGATGCAGAATTAGACATTACAGATCGCTTTTTATTAGGTGCTGCAGCTAGATTTGAAGAATACAGTGATTTTGGAAGTACTTTTAATGGTAAATTAGCTTTTAGGGTCAAAGCAGCAGAGGCTGTGAATATTCGAGGATCACTAAGTACTGGATTTAGAGCACCATCATTAGCGCAAATTTATTACAACCTTAGATTTACAGATTTTCAAGGAGGTACTGCTACAGAAACCTTGTTATCTTCCAATAACAGCCCTGTAACTGCTTCTTTTGGTATTGAGCAACTTAAAGAAGAAACAGCTATAAATGGAGCATTGGGAGCCACCGCTAGCTTTCATGGTTTCACCATTACTGTAGATGGTTACTATATCAATGTAAAAGATAGAATTGTATTGACAGGAACATTTCCTGCACCACAAATACCAGATGTATCAGAAGCACAATTCTTTGCCAACGGAGTAGACACAGAAACTATTGGTCTTGATCTAATTTTTTCTTGGAAAGGAAACTTTGACTTTGGTGATATATCTGCAACATTGGCGGGTAATATTAATAATATGAGCATAGAAGATATAAATAATGGTCCTCTAGATGAAGGTACTTTCTTTGGAGAAAGGGAGCGTGCTTTCTTATTGGCTTCTGCACCAGAAAGTAAATTCTCTCTTAACACCACCTATAGCAAAAATAAATTCAATGCAGGAGTGGGCTTAACCCATTTTAGTGAGATTGTGCTTATTGATTTTGCAGATACAGAAGATGTATATGGAGCCAAATTAACTGCTGATCTTAATGCTGGTTATAAACTTACAGATAACCTTAAGCTTACCATTGGCGGAAACAATATATTCAACGAATATCCTGATCAACAAAACGATGGGGAAACAGAATCTGGAGGATATTGGGATGCTGTACAAATGGGATTTGGTGGAGCATACTATTATGCTAGATTAGACTTTAACTTTTAATAATATAAAACATATATATAATTAACATATAAAAAACCATCTACAGATTATAATTAATGTAGATGGTTTTTTTATACACTTCTACTAGCTTATTTCAAAAGTTAAAATGGTACTACATTTCTTTTCTATTAATAGCACCTTTTTCAAAAAAAACCTACTTAATACACAAAACACTTTAGAAAGTTTTATTACTCAAAAACTTAAATAAATTAACTTTTTTGTGCGATTAACCTTCAGAAAATGACAATTAACCAGTTTTTTATGTTAAAATATGATGTTTTTTATATATTTAAAATATAACAAATAACAAACCAACTATCATTTTAACACAAACCTCACTACATGAAAAAATTCACACTTATCTTAATCGTACTAGCCACAGGTCTGTCCTTTTCACAACAGACCACTGTCACCGGAGTTGTCTCTGATGCAGATGGCGCTCCATTACCTGGAGTAAACATTATTGAAAAAGGAACTAAAAATGGTTCTACAACTGACTTTGATGGCAAGTATACCATAGAAGCCAACCCAGAAAGTATTCTCGTCTATAGTTATATAGGTTTTGCCGCTCAAGAAATTGCTGTAAAATCAAAGTCGGTAATCAATATCACACTCGCCAGTGGCGCACAACTAGAAGAAATTGTTTTGGTAGGTTCTAGAGCGTTACCCAGAAGTAATACCACCTCTTCTCTACCTGTTGATGTATTACCTGCAAAAGAATTGGCCTCTACTGGTCAAATTACATTTGATAAAGCACTACAATATAGAATACCATCTTTCAACACTGTTCAAACACCAGTTAATGATGCTACTTCTTTGCTTGATCCCTATGAAATTAGAAATATGGGGCCTAATAGAACATTAATCCTTATGGCTTAGTTATGATTTGTATATGTTTTATCTTAGCCTAAATTTTATTTTTGATGATTCCTGAAGATTTCAAAGACTT
>NZ_PGUB01000154.1:0-7076 GCF_002924285.1 Aquimarina sp. I32.4
AGCTTCTTTATCCAATAATGCAACTTGCCTTCTGTTAAACCATGAGCCTTTGCAAAATCCTTTTGACTTTGACCTGAACTATGATAAGAGGATACTAATTCCTCCATCCGTCGAGATTCCGATAATTTAGACATATACTTTTTTAAACAAAAATATAGCCTTCAACTAATCTAATCAAGATGGGTTAGACGGACGGATACAAATATAGCGACTGCGCCGTACATTGTTTCCATCCCGAAGCTTCGGGATTGTGCTAGCCTTGATTTTTTGTTTCTTTTTCATCAAGGAAAAAGATATGCAAACTCTTAAAATGTTTAATCTGTGTTCTACACATAGCATGTGCATAGAAATTATCTCGTTAGAGTAATTTTATGCTTATGCGGCAACGTCACGAGAATCGCATAAAAACTTTTTACACGTATATTTTATCGAATACGCGATTTATAAACTACCTAAAAGTTTTGCTTTTTTTTGGTGTGGCCAAGCGATGGCAAATTGTGTGTAGAGAAAAATGCATTGAGCATTTTTATTTACAAAACAATAAAGCGGTTGGGCGCGGCAATTTTACATAACGGCAAATTATAGCTACAAATGTAAAACGTATGGTTTAATCATAAACGCCTTAAAAGAAATATTAATGACCCCAGTAGCTAATATGACTATGAAATAGAATTACCCTGGGATATTTTACATAATACTACATTATAGCTACTAATAATAAACTGGCGTGCGTAAAACGGCTGTTACATAAATGCTGACGATATAGACCTAAAGGCGCTATATCTGCATCTATGCAAAATAGAACCGAAAAAGTTCTATTCGCCGTTTTACTCATATATTATATTTGTACTATAATGTACTTGCGTTATGTCACTTTGCTTTGGAAAAGCAAAGTTTTTTTGTACTACATACTCTTTAAAAGTTTTCTAACGAAAAGTTTAAAAAAAAAAAAGGTAATGCAACACTTATTACCCGAAACGACGATAGGAGAGTAGGGGAATGTGTGTGGAATGGGAAACTATTTAAAATGTTTAAATCAAAAGCATCTAAACCTAATATCTACAAATCAATAAGGTATTTTAATCGGCTATAACATTCTTTAGCTAAAGGTTTTAAAGATTGTCCGTCTGGTGTAATTTTATAATCAATAGATCTATTCATAAAAGAAGCATATGTTTCTGCTAAATAATCATTCATTTTCTCTTTTGGTGTATTCATAAGTTGATAAATAACCTCCAAAATTGCAAGATGATGAGTACTTAATCCATCTAATCCAATACTTTCTAAACCATAAAGTAATTGACTATGTTTAAGATCCTGCTGTATTAAATCAATGATTATTTGCTCATTTTTCATAGAATTATTAGGTTTTAATGGTTGATTATTAAAAATAATATTCTCTTTTTAAGATAAAATATTCCGAATATAAGAACAAATATACATAAAAGCAGATAAAATATTTTACGGTAGTTTAGAAAATCGGATAAGAATAACCTAATACCTAATTTTATGTTCTTAAAAACAGACAATAATGACAGACTTAGGGTTATATCTTTCTAGAAAATCTGTAAACAGATCCGATGTTTCTCGTAAAACGGGAATAAGCAAAACTCGCCTGAGTGAATTGTCTAATAATCGTAGAACAAAATTGCGTGTTAGTGAATTGTATTTAATAGCGTTAGCAATTGATGTTGATCCTTGTGAAGTTTTTAAAGAAGTCTGCAAAGAATTAGAATTGAAGAGTTAGATAAATCAAATATAAGCCGAGTTAGGAATGGAAATTAGAGAAATATTTGAGAATAGAATTAAGATTGAGCCAAAAGTAATGTCTATTGAAGTTCTTTTCAATAACCCTGAAAGAGTTGAAAACACAAATTACAAACCGTTTTATCAAAGGAATTATGTTTGGGATGACGAAAAGGCAACATATTTTATTGAAAGTATTTTACTGGGCACGGAGATACCACCTTTAATTTTTTTCAGAAACTTAGAGAAGATTGAGATAATCGATGGAAGGCAGAGATATCAAACAGTTCTAAGGTTTATAAAAAATGAATTTAAATTAAAAAAGAATGGGTTACACAAGCTCAATAATATTGATATTTCTGGTAAATATTTTAAAGATTTAGAAAGAGACCTACAAGATTTATTTTGGGAAACTAAACTTCGTATCATTGAATTTAGTTTTTATGGTCAAAATGCGGTAGATGAAGATATGATGGATATGGAGGATGTTGTTAAAAAAGAAATTTTTAAAAGATATAATTCAGGGATTACACCATTAAAACCCACAGAAATTGATAATGCCATATACATTGATGATGATTTAAATTCATTCTTTAAGCAGAAACTGATTGATGATCAAATTTTGAAAAGAGATATTTCTGACGCGTTAAATTTTGAGAAAACGACAAATGAAATTATTTTAAAAAAAATTAGACAATTATTAGTACAGCATAAAATACCAATTAAATATTATGCTGTAAAAAAAAATATTGTTATTGCAAATTTTTATGAATTTTCATTTTCTGATATTGATGAAGCAGAAATTCATGCAATATTTAATAAATTTATTGAAAAAATAAATTTAATTAGCAAAGTTAAAATAGTATTTCCAGGCGAAGGAAAAGCATACAACAGGCTTATATCTGAATGCTTGTTTTGGGTATTTTCAATATTGGAAAATGAAAATATTTCTCTTTCATTAATTACCAACGATACAATTACCAAATTAACAAATTACATCTATAAAAATATTGAGTCGTTTGACACGACAAGAGGTTCTTTTGCTAAAGAGCTTTTCAAAAGGTATGAAGTAATTTCACATTTCTTTACTGAAAATTTTAAAGTTGATTTTAATATATACCTTCATAATAATATAGAGTTTAAAACAAAGAATAAAGAAATAATACCTGATCTTGAAAGTGTAACAAGTTTTGATGATTTACGAATACATAAGACAGAACCATCATCTATTACAATTGTGGATATTGTCCGTCAAATGAGTAAACAAAGGTTCTTGATTCGCCCACCTTATCAAAGACAAGAAGTAATTAATAAAAAGAAATCTTCAAGTATCATTGAAAGTATACTCTTAGGAATAAAACTACCTCCAATATTTATATATAAAAGAAAAGATGGTGTATCAGAGGTTTTAGATGGTCAACAAAGATTATTGAGTATTCTAGGCTTCATAAATGAATCATATTTAGATGAAAACAACAAAATTAGACATTCAGATAAAAATGCCTATTCATTAAATTTAAAAAATGGCATTTTAAGAAATTTACATCTTAAGAAATTTGAACAATTATCATCATTCCAAAAAAGCAAGATCAATAATTTTGATTTATGGATAATTGAAATTAACTATAAAAACAATATCAATTTCGAACCAATTGATTTATTTCTTCGATTAAATAATAAACCATATCCAATTAAGGAAGATACGTTTGAAATGTGGAACTCTTATATATCAAGAGATATTATATTAACTATACAATCTATATATAAAAATAATGATGATTGGTTTTATTTTAGAAAAAATAATTCTAGAATGGAAAATGAAAATATATATACTTCTTTAATATATCTTCAATATACATGGATTATTGCTGGAAAGCCAGCTAATTTCATTCCAAATGACATTGGAATTTATCAGGTTGTAGATAGGATTATGTTCAGGTTAAAATCCAAAATCGAAATTACAAAAGTTTTAGAAAACACCTCCAAAACTACTAGTTTTATTGGTGCTTCAAATGATTTTGAATTTAATTTCATTAAGAAGTTACGTGTTTTAGTTTCTGACTCAGATGATAGTTCTACACCAAGTTTAATAAAAAATTTAGAGGAAATACTAATTGTTGTAAAGGGTCGAAGAACTCAGCAAACATTCTATGCCTTATGGTACTTTCTTTTTGATATTCCTTTTGATGTTATAGACCGTTTAAAGTCAGAAATAAGAAATGACTTAAAGTCATTATTTAAAGATATGGCTGGAATTGAAAGCAAAGAAGTATTTCATTCTAATATTTCTAAGTTTAAATCTAAATATATTCAATCTAATTTATTTCTTAATAACTCCAATTATCAATTTGTAGAAAAAACACTATTAGGAAATATTTCGACTATCTCTCAAGGAGTGGCAATAAATAAAAATATTAAACCAAATTCTATAAAATCTGAGCTTTCATATCCTTATTTTGAAAAAGGGGATTTTAATAATTTTCAAATTAATAAAGAAGATATTAGTTATTTAGAAGATGTTTCTATGTTTAATAAAGATTTTTTTAATCTTAAGAATAAAATATTAGTAAAACGAAATTTGACATCGAATACTAGATTTAACACATCCTATTTTGATTCAAATTTAATTTTCAAACCTAATACAATTGGGATTGTGGTTAATCGATACGGCTTTGATGTAAAATATATATTAGCCATACTTTCGAGCAGGTATTGTTATAATTTTTATTATTTGAAGAATGTTAATGAAAATGATGAGTTAAAAAATATAACACTAACTGAAATCAAAGATATTGAAATACCAATCATTCCATTTGAAAAACAACTTCTTTTTAGTAAAATTATTGATTATGTTCTGAATAGTAAAACAGATTCTGAAAGTACTCTGTTTTTTGAAAGATTAGTTGATGCAATGGTATACGAATTATATTTTCAAGTTCAATTTGAAAAAGCAGATATCAAAATTTCATCTTATTTGAATGATTTGCCAGAAATAGAAGATGATACTAATTTAATCAATTCGATTTACAAAAGCTTAAGTGATCCTAATAATGATCTTAATATAAGTTTATTGAAGATTTTAAATATTTCTGAAATCATCAATATTGAGAATCAATTTTAAATGGCTAAGAGAATCGCATCTTTAAAAATAAAAAACTGCAGAGCTTATTGTGATAATTATGAAGCTCTTGTTCTACCGAACGGAGAAAATGTTTTAATATATGGAGAGAATGGTAGTGGCAAAAGTTCTCTTTATAAAGCAATGAATAGTTTTTTTGTAAAATCAAATAATACTTCTTTACCTTTTGTAAAAAATAGATATTTCGAACATTTAGATGGGCAAATTAAAATAACTTTTTCACAATTTGATAATACATCTTTACAACTTGTATCTGGTTCGGACGAAGAATATGTGTTTGGTGATACTCTTAGTGATAATAATATCCCATTTATTCAAACAGCATCACTAGTTAATGGGTTTTTGGATTATACAGATCTTTTAAAAGTTTATTTGCATAAAGAAGAACGTCCTAATTTATTTGATTTGATAGTTCTCTCACTCTTAGGTAATCATATACCAATATCTAGTGGAGGAAGTTTTAAATTTAAATCTAAGTGGGAACAATTACAAAAAAACTTAATAGAAGAATCATATACGAGAAATGATCGTTCGCATAAAAATGCATTTGCAGAATTACCTATTTATGAAATTCATCTAAGATCTACCTTAGACTCAGTTTTTCTAGAATTAAATAGATTATTAAGTACATATTTTGCCGATTTAGCTATCCAACTTGAATATATACTTCTTCCATTAAATTTTAATTATGGCTATAAATCAAATTGGAATACAACATCTGATTTACGCCTTGATATAATCAAAGATGGTTCAAGTATTACAGGTGATTACAGTGATTTTCTGAATGAAGCAAGATTATCAGCTATTGCAATTTGTTTATACCTTGCTTCACTATTAAAAAATCCAACCAATTTAGATTTAAAAATATTGTTTTTTGATGATGTTTTCATTGGATTAGACGCAGGTAACAGAATCCCTATATTGAATATTTTACGTACAGAATTCGCAAGTTATCAAAAATTTATTTCAACATACGATAGGCATTGGTTCGAACTAGCAAAGAGACAATTTGGTGTTTATAATGATCAATCATGGAAAACATTAGAGATTTATGTTGGAACAAAAGATTTAAGTGGTACAAAAATATCTAAACCTATACTCGTAATGGGATCAAGCCATTATGAGAAAGCAATTCAATACTTGCATGATAGTATTCGACCTGATTATCCAGCATCATCTAATTATTTTAGAAAATCGATAGAGGAGTTAATTCAAGATCTAGTGCCCAAATATGAATTAGTAGATGCAGAAAACACACAATTAGCAGATTATAAATTAACAAACTTATTATTAAAGACCAAAAATTTTCTAATAAAAATTGGAGAAGATATTTCTGAAATTAATATAATTATTGGCTTATTACATAATTTAATTCATCCTCTTTCTCATCATGAAATCACATCTCCAATCTATAAGAATGAACTTTTGATACTTGAAGACGCAATTCCTAAATTAAAAAAACTCTTAGTTGATTTAGATATTAAAAACAACTATAAATGCATACTTGAAAAAGGAAAAAACATAAAAATTACATTTACAGTTAATTCAATAACAAATCATTTTTATTACTATGAATTAAAATTAAAAGAGAACATTATTCTTAAAAAAAATGGAGGAACTCCTAATCTATCACTCTCTAAATGTTATGTAGAAAAGATGTATGGCATTAATAATAGTATTTCAATACCTAATTTTAGTCCATCAAAAAATGACTCTAAATTCAATTACATTTCTTTAGAAAATGCTTCAAATTTAATTTATGATTATTTACAAATACCACCAAATGTTCCTTTTCCAAAGATCACTAACCATTTAAGTCAAATTGAATATCATGATGGTAGTGATTGGACTTCTTTTTTACCTAAAACAGTTTGGTAATAATTTTGGTTAAAACAAAATGTATTTTTATAATATTATGTAAAATAGAAGCAGTGCGTTTTTACCCAGATGAAGCGATGGCAAAACGGCCTCAGAAAACTTTGGCAAAACAATAGGCAAAAGAGCGTCCATATTTTAGATCTCTAGTACTGAGGTTTAATCGAAGTGATACATATTAATTGAAGTTCTAAGGAATTTTATAAGTAAGAATGTTTTCTAAAATATAGCGATTGCGCGTAAACGTCCGAGCAACTACAGGTTAGTGTTTTCTTGATATCCAGGCAATAGTTCTTCTAGTTTTTGTATGCTATCA
>NZ_PGUB01000155.1:0-7033 GCF_002924285.1 Aquimarina sp. I32.4
TAGGGAAGAAAAGAGCCATTAACCAAGAACAACTCAAGGAAAATATCAAAGGATTTATGAAAAAAAGGAAGGCAGACAAACCGCAGGTAAAAAAATATTTCCATCATAAGCACGCCAAATACGCCGCCTGAAAGATTTATAAGAACTAATTACCCTAACGATTAATAACTATGCAAACAAAACACTCATGGCTGGTTTTACCACCGTAAGAGATCTTGGTGGGAGTGGTGTAAATATCTCATTAAAAAAAGCTATCAATCAAGGTAAAATTAAAGGCCCTAGAATATTTACCGCTGGTAAATCACTAGCAACTACTGGAGGCCATGCAGATCCTACTAATGGTAATAAAAGATCATTAATTGGAGATCCTGGCCCAAAAGATGGGGTTGTAAATAGTATAGAAGATGCAAAAAAGGCAGTCAGACAGCGCTATAAAAATGGGGCAGATCTTATCAAAATTACTGCAACAGGAGGAGTATTAAGTGTAGCAAAAAGTAGCTCTAACCCACAATTTACTATAGAAGAAATCAAAGCTATCTGCCAAACTGCCAAAGATTATGGATTTCATGTTGCAGCCCATGCGCATGGAGATGAAGGAATGCAACGTGCAATTTTAGGAGGTGTAAAAACAATAGAACACGGCACATTGATGAGTAATAAAACGATGGATTTGATGAAGCAATATGACGCTTATTTAGTTCCTACTATTACCGCAGGAAAAGAAGTATCTCAAAAAGCTAAAATTGATGGATATTATCCAGAAATTATTGTTCCAAAAGCATTAGAAATAGGTCCAAAAATTCAAAATACTTTCAAGCAAGCATATGATCACGGGGTGGGAATCGCTTTTGGAACTGATGCTGGAGTATATAAACATGGACAGAATGGAAAAGAATTTGGTTTTATGGTCGAAGCAGGAATGCCAGCTATGGCTGTCCTACAAAGCGCTACCACTACCAATGCAGAAATCCTTAACATGAATGATCAGATTGGACAAATATCTCCTGGTTTTTTGGCTGATATCGTTGCTGTAAATGATGACCCAACACAAAAGATTGATACAATGGAAAATATAGTTTTTGTAATGAAAGATGGAAAAATCTATAAGCAATAGGAAAAATCGAATTAGTATACCCTTACAAAAAATACTGGTAACATATATAATAAACTACCTCGAGGTAAATCCACGAAGTGTTTGTTTGAAAACGAACCTTTAGTTCCAAAGCAACCTTTAAGTATTAAAATATCACTTAGTGAGTAAAAGTGTTATCAATACACACAAATTGAAAAAAAATAGAATCTTAAAATGTGTATAAAAATAACCAATCAAGGTATTCAGGGGAATACAAACACCTGTTTAAGGCCTAATATAAGTCTATTTTATTTCATTATTTTACATCAAATAACAACTATTTATTTGTCTAGTATATAATAAAAAAATCACTCTCTAGTAGTACTAATCAACAAGACTTTATTGATGATAAAAAAAATAACACTTATAACAGCCGCCTCCTTAATTTTTAATCTAGCAATTTGTCAAACAACAGAAGAAAAAGAAAAACAACTAGAAGCTGAATTAAAACTAGAAATTACTGATACCAAAAATTCTATCAAAACGATCCCTCTGATATATGATGAGATTCCCAAAAACTTAAATTTTAGAGGAACAGTCGTAGAATCTTTGAAATGGAAAGATGCATTGGGAGAAAATATTTTGGTCTTTACCTTGAGTGGTTCTTTTGACTGGAAAGAATACTACAAATCAGGATCTCAAAAATACGATATCCAAGATAAATCAGAGCTATATGTATACTTGTTTCAAAAACGTTCTAATCAAAATCAATTTCAGATGAAATGGAGAATGTATGATTACACCAAGTGTTTTGGTGTTGACATGTACACTGGTTTCATAAAAAAAGCAGCAACAATTACAGATTTAGATAAAGATGGGATTTCTGAAGTCTCTATCCCATACGTGTTGATATGTAGAGGAGGAATGGATCCTGGAACGATGAAAATAATAATGTATGAAGATGATACCAAATATGCTTTGAGAGGAGAAACAGCTATTTGCAAACAAAAAGAAGTAATGTATGGTGGGACATATAAAGCAAGTGAATCTTTAAAAACAAATCGTATTTTTAATGAATATTTAGAAAAAAGATGGGAGATGCACAAATGTGAGAAGCTAAATTAATATACTACTTATTTGATAAATTTGAAAAGCGACTACAACAATTATATAATGAGTACTAAAAATTAGGGTTAATCACACTAAAATAAACAGTGCTCTCTAGTATTAATTCATAAAAAAACGATCACACAAATCGATACAGTATAATATGAACAACCTACTTCAATTAAGTGATATTATTGCAGCCAAAAAACGTATAGGTACATTGGTAAATGACACTCCAATTATTGGATCTTCTTTATTAAACAAATGGTTAGGCCATGAGATTTATTTTAAAGCAGAAGGGCTTCAAAAAATTGGGGCTTTCAAAGCACGCGGAGCGTGTAATACAATCGCATGGCTTATAGAAAACAACCAAAAACCTAAACATATTGTTGCAAACAGTTCAGGAAATCATGCGCAAGCAGTAGCATGGGCTGCAAAAATGTTTGGAATACCCACTACTATTTATATGCCTTCATACTCCTCAAAAATAAAAATACAAGCAACCTCTTCATATGGAGCCAAAGTGATTCTTTGTGAATCTCGCATTATAGCAGATCAACAAGTACAGCAGTCAGCAAAAGAAGAAGGCACCTATTGGATTCCTCCATTCAATCATGAACAAGTTATTTCTGGACAAGGAACAGTAGCATATGATGCGCTACAAGAAATTGGTAAAGTAGATGCTGTATTTGCTCCTTGTGGAGGGGGTGGTCTGTTATCTGGTTCATATGTTGCTACCAAAGGAATATCTCCTACTACACAAGTTATCGGAGCAGAACCTCTTAACGCCAATGATGCAGCTAATTCTATCAGAACAAATATTATACAACGATTGAAAACGGTACCAAATACACTCGCAGATGGGGCTATGACATTATCTGTAGGAAGAATAACCTTTGAATATCTAAAAAAACTCGATGAGTTTTATGAAATCAAAGAGACAGATATGATTTATTGGACACAATGGTTAACGCATCTATTAAAATTAAGAATAGAACCCACAAGTGCTCTATCTATGGAAGCTGCAAAGCAATGGATGAAAAAACAATCCAGTAAGAAAAAAATACTAATCATCCTATCTGGAAGCAATATCGATCAACCTACAAATTTAAAAATTTGGGAAAATGATTTCCTATCCGAGATACCAAGCCTGCTATAAAATAAACTACCTCGGTAAGTCCACGAAGTATTCGTTTAAAACAAACTTTTAATTTCAAAACAAGCTTCGGAACATTAAAATCTTAGTTAGCAAATGATTCTAAATAAACAATGAAACAAAAAACATATCTATCAATTTTAGTTATAATAATAGTACAATCAATATATGCGCAATCTTTAAAAAATATCTTATGGAATAGTGTTAATCCTTGTTATTCTGAATTGACGTACGATTTAGAAGAAAATGAACAAATAATAAATGGAGAAGTCATTGATGACTCCAAAAATGGATATCTTAAGGTATCAGGAACTTTTTCTACCTGCGGCTGTAATTGTACCAGTACCGCAGGGGCATATAAACAAAAGAATGCAACATATACTGTATTGACTATAGAAGAATGGGGTTGCTCTTGGAAGAAAAAACTATCTTCTAATAAATCATTACAGCAAATTCTACCAAAAGAATTGATGATCAAATCTTTTATTCCTAGTTATGATTTTAAAAAATACAATCAAAAATATGCTATTTTCTATTTACAGATTGATATCCCTAAGATAGGTACAGATACAAATGCTTCGTTACAACTCATACCCTATGGTGTAAATTATGAAGCTACTAATATACTTACTTACTCTTATACAGAAAATAATAAAACCACAGATAATAGTATTGTAATACAACAAATCGCAAATACTATAGAAGACAAACAAACATTACAGTATATTTTGAATAAACAATATGAAAAAATTACTGACAAAGACAAAAATTTGATTACGAATACGATTAATCAGGATAACGACTTTTTAAAATCGGTTACTTATCTAAATAAACTCATAACTCAAGTACATACTATTTATACGATGTATCAATTAGTAAAATATGATACTATCATCCTTGGTTGGGATAGAAACAAAAGCAAGTTCTATATCAAAGAAAAGGTAGCACGTTCTTCAACCATTAGTTTTAATGAGTTTATTTTGACAAAACTAACATGGTGGCAAGCTCTATGTTAACAATTTATAAAAAGTAAAATATTAGATATGAGTCGCAAAAGAAAAATACTTTTATTAATCATCTTTTTGATTTCTGGATCGGTTATTATGTCTAATTATTCTATTGAAAAATTCTCAAAAGGAAAAACTTCTTATCATATTGACAAAGTCAAAAAACATAAAGTAGGACTTGTTTTGGGTA
Source organism: Aquimarina sp. I32.4 (assembly GCF_002924285.1). Taxonomy (NCBI): domain Bacteria; kingdom Pseudomonadati; phylum Bacteroidota; class Flavobacteriia; order Flavobacteriales; family Flavobacteriaceae; genus Aquimarina; species Aquimarina sp. I32.4. The sequence goes on from NZ_PGUB01000155.1 coordinate 4,533, forward strand.
CTTCAAAAACACTTAAAAATGGTAGAAGGAATTTATATTTTCAATATAGAATAAAGGCAGCAGTAGCACTATTCAAAGCAAAAAAAATACAATATATACTTGTAAGTGGAGATCACGGAACAAAAACCTACAATGAGCCCGCTGATTTTAAAGAAGAGTTAATAAAAAACGGCATTCCCAAAAATAAGATTTATCTAGATTACGCAGGATTTAGAACATTGGATTCTGTGATTAGAGCAAAAGAAGTTTTTGGACAAACAAGGATTGTTATTATCTCTCAAGAATTTCATAATAAAAGAGCAATTTATCTTGCAGAAAAAAATGGAATTCGAGCTTTTGGGTTTAATGCTAAAAGTGTAAATGGAAGAAACGGAATCAGAACTAACCTAAGAGAATACTTTGCCAGAACCAAAGTCTTTTTAGATATTATATTTGGTGTACAACCAAAATACCTTGGAAAAAAAATAGAAATTATCTAATACCATTTCCAACTTAAATTTACTCAATAAAACTGCGTCTTTTTGTCTAATATTTCAAAATAAAACACGACCGTAGCCCTGCTATGCTTGAATTTTCTTTTTTATCTAAGTCAAAAATCAATCATTTTTCTTATGAGTAAATTTAAATCAGAACTGGTATAACAGCAAATTAATTGTATTTCTTACTTGAACTTACCTTGTAAAATTACATCTTATCAATTAGTGTTTTTATTATACAAAAAATCTCCTATACTTTATAAAATATAGGAGATTGGATATTATATATAACAGCGATTTATATGGAAGCCGAAATGGTTTCCATAGATCGATCTACTTTTTTCACCAATCCAGATAATACTTTACCTGGACCAACTTCTGTAAACGATGTTGCTCCATCCTTGATCATATTTTGTATACTTTGAGTCCATTTTACAGGAGCTGTAAGTTGCGCTATAAGATTCTCCTTGATCGCAGAAGGGTCTGTAACTGCATTGGTTGTTACATTTTGATATACCGCACATTTAGGTATATTGAATGTCGTTCCTTCTATTGCAGCAGCTAACTCCTCACGGGCAGGCTCCATCAATGGAGAATGAAATGCTCCTCCTACAGGTAACACCAATGCTCTTCTAGCTCCTTTCTCTTTCATCAACTCACACGCTTTATTAATCGCCTCTATTTCTCCTGAGATAACCAACTGTCCTGGGCAGTTGTAATTTGCCGCAACTACAACTCCATCTATTGCCTCGCAACCTTGTTCTACTATCTCATCTTCAAGTCCTAAAACAGCAGCCATTGTAGATGGTTTTAATTCACATGCTTTTTGCATTGCTATAGCTCGCTTAGACACCAAACGCAAAGCGTCTTCAAAATTCAGTGTCTTATTAGCTACCAAGGCAGAAAATTCTCCTAAAGAATGCCCTGCAACCATATCTGGTGCAAAACTATCACCTAATACTTTACTCAGAATTACTGAGTGCAAAAAGATTGCTGGTTGAGTTACTTTAGTTTGTTTTAGTTCATCTGCTGTACCTTCAAACATGATTTTGGTAATCTCAAAGCCCAAAATATCATTAGCTTTATGAAAAAGCTCTTTTGCTATTTCTGAATTTTCGTATAAATCAAGGCCCATTCCTGAAAATTGAGCTCCTTGACCGGGAAATACATATGCGTTCATATGATACTGTGTATTTAAAATTTTGGCAAAAATAAGGATTATATTTACAATGTAACTTGTAATCAGTTTCGTTTTGACATATATAACAACAACCATACCTCTCAGAAAACAATAATATTACACTTTAGATATATGACTTTACAATTGTTTTCACTTGATTGTAATAGGAATCTCCAAAAAGATTAAGATGAACCAATAGGTAATACAACTGCCAGAGTGATAATCGATTTTTCCATCCATCTATAAACGGAAAAATTTCATCATAAACATCAAACAATTGAGAATCAAAACCACCAAAAAGATGCATCATAGCAATATCCATTTCTCTAGGCGCATAAGATACTGCAGGATCAATAAGGCAAGGAGTTCCTTTCTTATCAATCATAAAATTGCCACTCCACAAATCACCATGAATTAAACTTGGTTGCTCATTTGGGATTTCGTCTTCAATATTTTTATAAAAAACATTTAATTCTGAAAATACGTATCCTTTTTGCTGTGCTAATTCAAACTGAGGCTGTAATCGTTGTGTTGTATAAAATTTATATGGAGAATCACATAACTGGTTTTGCTGAAATAGACTTCCTATATAGTTATCATTTTCAAACCCAAAACAAGATTGTTTCTGTTGATGTAAGAGTGCTAATTTCTCTCCAAACATCTCCCAAAAATCGTCATTTTTCTTTCCAGAATCGATATACGTTAACATCAAAAATGCTATATCTTCAAAATTATCGCAATAAATAATTTTTGGTATCGTAAACGCACTTATTAATAAGAGCATAAATTAGTTTATCTTTTGTTTTAAAAATCCTTATTTTTAGGTTGTGAGAAGAAGAAATAAA
>NZ_PGUB01000156.1:0-6948 GCF_002924285.1 Aquimarina sp. I32.4
TTAAAAACTCGATCAATCTATCGGCATTCATTGTTCCTGAGTAAATCATAAATTGTACACTTCCTTGATTAGTTACTGTAGAAATCATATTTATAGAAAAGCGTTTGGACATGTTTTTTTTTACAGGAGTTTTTCCTTTAGGAGCATAAGAACGACCGTGTTGATTAGTATTTCTTACTCCAGTCTCGTCTCCCCATTGTATTTCTGCTTTTTCTTTTTTGGCGCTCTCTTTAATAACAGGGTATTGCTGATCTAACCATAATTGAACTTTTTTTGAACATTGCTCATAGGCTTGTTTCTTTGGTTTTTGAGGACTAAAACCCCAAGAGCGTAAGTAATCCCCCATCGTATTTATCGCTAATTTTATCCCATATTCTCTTTCAACTAACTCTTTTACGGCTTTACGTGTCCATAGACCAAAATCTAATTTTAATTGATCTGGCATAACATCGGTAATCATAGATTGAATCTCCAATTCTTGGGATTGGTTAAGAAGCTTCTTGTCCTGAGAACTAACTCCTCGTTTATTATCTATTAATCCTTCAATGCCTTTCTTATTATATTTTTTAACCCAATTGGTAATCGTATTCTGGTTAACTCCATACATAATAGCAACATCTTTCTTCCTTTTTCCTAAATTAATTTGTTTTATAGCCCGTTTGCGTATTTCTTTTCTAGTAGCCGAATCTACTGACCTAAAATCCATTTCTTTCATAGGGACAATATACGGATTTTATCCCAAATAATCTAATTATATTACCGCTATGTTAATATCATCTCCAGTAGAGAGGGGTCAACATGCTCCAGAATCAAAACAACTTTTGTTCAATAAAGGGGTCAATATGCTCTAGAATCTAACAAACCCCATCCAAAAGGGTCAGCTTAGTCCAGAATAATTGATCACAGTACTTGTCAAAAGTAATATTAGGCTATCTTTTTAATACAGAGGGGTCAGTATCCGACAGAACGGCAGCTAATATATAGTGCCTAATACTGATCTAGGGAGGGGGTCAGCTTGCTCTAGCGTATCCAAGTAAAGCAACTAAGCGCGGGATCAGTAATGAACAGGTTGCTGTAGTGGTTACTTGTGACAGATCGCAAAACAAAGAACTCCGTGTAGCAACAAGAGGACGGATAAGTAAAAAAGATCTCGACCAAGTTTTTGATGGCAAGTTAGAGAAAGCAGAAACACTTTGCACTGATACGCATCGCTCTTATACAGCTTTCGCAAAAAGTAATGAACTGGATCATCAAAAATTCAATGTTTCCAAAGGACAAAGGGTAAAAAACAAAATATACCACGTGCAGAATGTTAACAACACAGCGAAAAGGCTTAGGCAATGGATGAAACCATTTAATGGAGTGGCAACTAAATATCTACAGAATTATATGAACTGGTTTATGGTCTTGGAACGCATAAAATAGAATAACCAACGTCTCAAATCCTTTGCCTACTATGCCCTTGCTGGACAAAATGCATGGCAAATTTGGAAAACAACAACTGAATCAGTCATATAGTAGAATATAGCCATATTTTTTTATGGAAGCTTACAATATGATATGTTGTTATACAACGTTTTTATCTAGATTAAAGAATCTATTTATTTGACCTAAAAAAGCACTTTTTGGTTTATTCAAATTCAAAATGTTATAAAACGGATTATTTATGGATTTATCAATTAGTTGTCCATTCCTAATTTTTATTAAATGAGGAAAACGATTGTAATTTTTTAAATTATAAAGAGCTTCCGAGATAAATTCAGTTGTGTAATCTGATTCAATTTTTTTTCCATTTAGATATACGATATCAATTTCTTTAGGCAGATTTGGGAGTATCTTTTCTTCAATATACTTCTTTGAGTTTTTTCGGTTATTGTAGCAGAAGAAATTTTTCCCATCATTCTGGATCAAAAACTCAGCATATTTTTCCTTAATTTTTTTTCGGTAAAAGCTTTTAATAGGAATAAAAATAATCATCGGAATTGAGAGTGCCAATAAAGGAATCCCAATGATAACTATTCGTAATATGTCTTTTAATTTTCTCAATATTTAAGTGTTGTCTAATGTGGTTTTATATAAAAAGACTGTTTTAATTAGACAGGTTATTAAATTTAAGGAGTTTAAGTCTCTCTTTGATAAAAGGTAAATTCCTCGATTTGATACATCTAAAAACTTATGCAAACATATTTTCTTCTGTATTATTTCTAACAAGATTTATTGCTTCGCAATATTGCTCTTTACAGAAATGAAATTCAAGGTCTTTATAATTTATCTCAAATGGAATTATTTTAGAGAAATTTTTAAAATCATGCCAGTATATATCTTTGACTCCAATAGATATTTTACATGTGAGACTATGATCTCCAGGAATACCAGAGTACTTATAATCATATAGCGTATATCTCTGATCTTGATAGATATAATTATTTAAGGTTTCACATAAAAAGTGATTCTGATTATGAAAGGCAATAAAGAATGATATTCCTTCATAGCAACCATTTTGAATGTGTAAGCCTTTCTTTTCAAATTGTTTTACTTCTATTTCTTCTATTATATTCTTAAAGTTAATTCCGTTTAAATATATAACGGTAGTCATGTAATCCTCAAGTTCAGATTTTATAGACCCAAAACTTATTTTATCTCTTTGCATAACTTTAACCTTAGTATTAAAGTGATTTAACTTTTTCGATAGTATCAAAAAAATTAAATCACTTTAATATTTAAAAATTAATAAGAAATTTTATGTGGTGGTAATGGCTTCGAAGTTAATTTCTTGAGAGGAGGCGCAAATTGTGTTAATTTGATATCTTTTACTGCAGCTCTATACTCTTCAATAGTAGGTGTTCTTCCAAGGATAGCTGAAAGAACTACGACCGGTGTAGATGCTAGTAATGACTCTCCTTTCTTACGATCTGTGTCTGCTACAACACGACCTTGAAACAGACGTGTAGAAGTGGCCATTACAGTATCACCTTTTTCTGCTTTTTCCTGATTACCCATACATAGGTTACAACCAGGTCTCTCTAGATATAGTATATTGTCATATTCTGTACGAGCAGCACTTTTTGGAGCTGTATCATCAAACTCAAAACCAGAATATTTTTGAAGTACTTCCCAATCTTTCTCTTCTTTGAGTTCATCAATAATATTATAGGTAGGAGCCGTTACTACCAAAGGAGCTCTGAACTCAACTTTACCATGTCTTTCTTCTAGGTTTTTAAGTATTTTGGAAACAATCTTAATATCACCTTTGTGAACCATGCAAGAGCCTACAAAACCTAAATCTACCTTTTTCTTACCTTCATAATAGGTAAGCTCTCTAATGGTATCATGTGTGTATCGTTTAGATACATCTTCATTATGTACATCTGGATCTGCAATCATTGGCTCATCAATGATATCCAAGTCAACTACAAATTCTGCATAATATTTAGCATTATCATCAGGAGTTAACGCAGGTTTTTCGCCTGATTTAATTTGATCGATTCTTTTATTGGCTTTATCAATAAGTCCTTGAAGTACTTGTTTCTCGTTGTCCATACCCTTATCGATCATGATTTGAATCCTACCTTTGGCTATTTCTAGGGATTCGATTAGGGTATCATCTTGAGAGATACAAATAGAAGCTTTTGCTTTCATCTCTGCTGTCCAATCTGTAAAGGTAAAGGCTTGATCAGAAGGTAGCGTTCCTATATGTACTTCAATAATTTTACCTTGAAATACATTTTCTCCACCAAACTCTTTAAGCATTTGAGCTTGCGTAGCATGAACTACATCACGAAAATCCATGTAGTCTTTCATTTTTCCTTTGAAAGTTACTTTTACTGATTCTGGAATAGGCATAGACGCTTCTCCTGTTGCCAATGCAAGTGCTACGGTACCTGAATCTGCACCAAAAGCCACACCTTTTGACATTCTTGTATGTGAATCACCACCAATGATTATAGCCCAATCGTCTATAGTAATATCATTAAGTACCTTATGTATTACATCGGTCATTGGGTGATATTTGTGTTCAGGATGACGAGCGGTAATAAGCCCAAAGTCATTCATGAACTTCATCAACTTTGGTATGTTTTCTTGAGATTTAAAATCCCATACTGAAGCTGTATGACAACCCGACTGATAACCACCATCTACTATAGGTGAAATTACAGTTGCAGCCATCATTTCCAGTTCTTGAGAAGTCATAAGCCCTGTTGTATCTTGAGAACCTACAATATTTACTTCAACTCGTACATACGAGCCAGCGTGTAGTGTTGCTCCAGAAGTTCCAACGGCATTTTTATTAAATATTTTTTCAACAGCAGTAAGTCCTTGTTTTTCATGAGAAACTTCTTTAGATGTTGCGAATACAGGTGTAATAGCTATACCTAAGGTTTTAGCTGCAAACGCTTGTAATTTTTTACCAAATACGATTGCATATGATCCTCCAGCTCTCATAAACTCCATTTTCTGTGGAGTAAGCGCTGAAGAAATATCAATTAATTCCTGATCACCATTGTAAAGCTTCTTTGCTTTTGTATTGATTGTAAGTACAGTACCCGTATCGACTGAGTATGCTTGCTCAAGAATAGGTTCACCATCTTCATCTACTAAAGGATTACCATCTGTATCATACTTTTTTACCCAATTTTTTAGATCTAGACCAATACCACCTGTTACACCAACAGTAGTAAGGAAAATCGGTGAAATACCATTTGTACCAGCAACTACTGGAGCAATATTGATAAATGGCACATATGGGCTTGCTTGTCTACCAGTCCAAAGTGCTACATTATTAACACCAGACATTCTTGAAGAACCTACTCCCATAGTACCTTTTTCAGCAATCAACATAACTGATTTGTCAGGGTGTGCTTTTTGCAGCGCCAAAAGTTCTTTTTGTCGATCTTCGTTATGTTCAAATAAACATTTACCATGTAGTTCACGGTCTGATCTAGAGTGAGCATCACTACCAGGGGATAGTAAATCTGTAGAAATATCTCCTACACCGGCAATAAAAGTAACTACTTTAACCTCTTCATCTACCTCTGGAAGTTTGGTGAAAAAATCTGCTTTTGCATAACTTTCAATAACACTTTTAGCTATTTTGTTATCCTTTTTAAAAGCCTTTTCCAAACGATCCATATCTGCTTCATAGAGAAAAACCTGTGTCTTCAAAATCTTGGAAGCTTCTTCTGCGATAGCAGTATTGTCACCCAATGCAAGGTCGAGAAGTACACCAATAGAAGGTCCCCCTTTCATGTGAGATAGTTGCTCAAAGGCAAATGATGGTGATATCTCTTCTACGATAAATTCACCAAGAATAATTTCTTTTAAAAATTTTGCTTTCACACCAGCAGCACTAGTAGTTCCTGGCAATACATTGTAGATAAATAAGTTAATGGAGTTTGATCGATGTTCATTATTTAAATCTTTGATTTGTTCAATGATTTCGCTTAACAATTCCGAACCATCAATTGGTTTCGGGTGAAGCGCTTGATCTTTTCTTTCTTCAACCTCCTTAAGGTATTCACTGTATCTGCTCATAAATTTTTTTTCTTTAACCTAAAGAGATTTATAAGTTCTCTTTAGAAAACAAAAAGAGAGACTTCTAGATTATTCTCTCAATAAAACAAAAATAAACAATTCTTCTAATTTAGAGTAATATCATTTATTCTAACTTTATTAAAGTGAGATTTAATTTAATCTGTTTCTGAGTTTTATAAAGAACAATCTCTGTAGAGAGGTTTGAAATGAGGTGTTTTTCTAGCATTTATGTCTTCACTAGAGAAATCATCAAAAAAATAAACATTTTAAGGTTACAGCTGGTAAATTTGAATTTTAAACTGTCTTAGCTATAGAGAAACCTACAAGTTTCATTTAAATGTTTTAGGTGGAGGCTGTCATTTTACCTAAATTAATTTTTTCTGCACTGGTAAACTTTATATCTTTTATATATTCCATTTTTTTCCATAAATAAGAATTGCCTTTTAAACCATTGGTTAATTTCATCCTTTTCTTCAACCTTTTTATTTCTTTTGGTATTGCTTTTCTTTTCTCTCACAATTCACCATATAATTTAATTGCGGGTGAAGTAGGGAACTTTTCTTTAAACAAAGATTTAATCCAAAAAAGGTGATTACTGTTTACTCCTAAAACGCAAATATTTTTATTGATGTTTGAATGAATAGGAAGTTTTGAAACAAATTCCTCAAAATAAAACCCTGTTTGGTAGTCATTTAAAAAGAGGGAGCCAATAGGTGTTATCGTAGGGGTGTTGTTGGAATCAACAGAAGCAATCGATACATAAAGGTTTGATTTAAAGCTTTTATTAAAATGTATTCTTATATTTTTCCATTCTATAATTAAATTCATGAACTCTCATTATTTACCAATTACAATATGATATTCTGTCGGAATTTCAATTCCATTAAATCCATTTGTTAATCCATAGAGTAGTATAAATGATAATATTATTCCTGAAAACAGAATTATATATGCTTGTTTACTTGGTTTGATTTCTAATAAAATACTTTTTACTTTCATTCTATGAATAGAAGAAAGATGTCCAAAAAATGAGATTATAGCGAGTCCGTAATAGGGAGCAAAAAACAGATAATGAGGAAATGTATTTAATCCCGCTACGCCAAAATATATATTTGTATCTAAATTTAAAATAAACCTGCCTATAAATACTGCGCCAAGGTGAAAAACAAAAAAAAAGACTAAATACACTCCACTCCACAGTTGTAATTTTTCAAAGAATGTTTTAGCTACTTTTTTCTTTATTAAAAACAATTTTACTCCAGATGTTTTGACCCCTATAAAACAAGAGTAATCTTTTAAATTTGGATTATTAATTATGCTACTCTATTTTTCATTAAAATTATTAATAAGAGCATAAATTAGTTTATCTTTTGTTTTAAAAATCCTTATTTTTAGGTTGTGAGAAGAAGAAATAAA
>NZ_PGUB01000157.1:0-6891 GCF_002924285.1 Aquimarina sp. I32.4
CTAAAATAGAAACTCCGCAATTAGCTATAAATCTAATTCTTGAACAGCATCAAAGATACATCAAACAACTACTAAGAGACCAAGAAAAGAACAATCAAACCTAAGATGACAAAGTAGGACTAATGTAGATGACAGAACACCTCTGAAAAAAGATAACTTTTTGAAGAAGATATTTGGAAGTTTATATGCTGATAAAGGATATATCTCTAAAGAATTAACTTCAATATTATTTGATCAAGGATTACACTTAGTTACTAGTATTAAAAACAATATGAAAAATGTATTAATGACAATGAGAGATAAAATATTACTAAGAAAAAGATCTGTTATAGAAACCATAAATGATCAACTAAAAAATATTGCTCAAGCTGAACATTCCAGACACAGAAGTTTTGGTAATTTCATTACTAATCTTGTGGCTAGCCTTATTGCTTATTCTTTTCAAGAAAAGAAACCTGCTATCAAATTTGAAACACAAAAAACTACACAATTAGCGATGTTTTGCTAAATTCTTAGATCGAACTCAGGTTATAAATATGATTCTAAATGTTGTGTTCAAAATAACACGGTTCATAGATTGCAATGCCTTTAGGTATTCTAGATCGGTTAGTTTACCGATACCAGGTTTTACAGCATTAGACCAGGTAAAGAAAATACCAGCCATACCCCCAGTAGATACAATGGCTATCATCAATATAATTGTTTCAATACGTATCATAATGCTAATTAATAGGATAATCCTGGGGTTTGATATAGATATGTTTGATCTTTGATTTGTTTTATTATAAAATCTGCTACATCGGCTCTAGAAATCTTTAAGGTAATAGAGGTATCGTTTGGTTCAAAACCGTGAAGGTAGCGCCCTGTTTTTTTTCCATCAGTAAATGATCCTGGTCTTACAATTGTCCAATCTAATCTACTATTCTTTACATATTGTTCTTGTAGTTCATGATCTAGAAATACACCTTTTAGAAACCACCCAAACATAATATGTTTCCAGAAAAAATTGAGATTCCCATTGCTATCTCCTGCTCCTAGGGTTGTTTGACAAATGAGGCGTCGTATATTATTGTTCTTCATAGCGGTAATAATATTTTTTGTTCCCTCTGATCTTACTATACTTTTTCGGCTTTTTCCTGATCCCAATGCTATAATTACTACATCTTGATCTGTCATCGCTTTATTTATAGTGTCTAATTGCAAAACATCTCCTTCTGCGATAGTGAGATTGCCGTGTGCAAATTGTGATAATTTGCTTGCATTTCTGCAAAATGCGGTTACTGCATATCCCGATTGAAGTAACTGTTCTAGCAGATGTTTCCCGATAGTTCCTGTAGCACCAAATACCAATACTTTCATAGCTTTTTTTTAAGATTATAAAACAAAAGTATGGGAAGGGATTGCTCAAAAATTGAACAAAACCGACAAAGTAAAAAATGGTATAAAGGTGTTATTTTATCTGATTAAGGTAATAGGATGGCGTTTGCCCTGTATAGCGTTTAAAGGTTCTGATAAAATGTGATTGGTCTGAAAACCCACTATCTAAGCCTATGTCTAATAATGAGTCATATCGCGATTGTGTAAGTTTATTGATTGAGCTTTGAAACTGGATAATCTTTGCAAATTGCTTGGGGGTCAACCCTACATTAGACATAAAATTACGTTCAAACGTGCGTTCGGTCATATAAATCTGATCAAGGATGTCTTTTATCTTTATTTGCCCTTGGCAATCAATGATGATCGATATGGCTTTCTCGATCTTATCATTATCTGTGACTTGATTTGATTGAATCAATTGTAGCATCAATTCTAGAATGATTTGCACTTGTTCTTCTATATCCTGTGCATTAATGAGGCGCAATCTATAGTTCTCTATAGCTATATAGTGTATTTGCAATAAATCATAACAATCTTCATTTAATATTCTGGGGTCTACCCCAAGTAAATACTTTGATGCAAAAGGGTATAGTTGTACTACAACATATGAGTGTTGACCTTTTACATCTAATGAGATAGGGCGTATGGTTTGCCCGTATAAAAACAATTCTGATAGTTTTTTCTTTTTTGGAAGCATAAAAAATCCATTCTCTGCCTGTTGAAACATAATCCCAGGGTATCCATCTGCATATAGTGGTATATTGGTGTGAGAATCTACACTGGTATTTTTGCCAGTCATAACACAGTTTACATAGGGTGCTAGATCATCAGATATATTATATACTACTTCTTTCATTTAGCTGTTGGTTGATCGTTTGAGAACTTCAATATTGGGTGTTCAATATTTTTCACTTTTTTATTTTACAGTTTGCAGTTTTATATTTTACATTTACCAACATATTGATATTCATTATTTTGCTTTTTTTGTCATATCAGCGATCTATCATGATGTAATGAGTACTCTTTGGTCCCCCAACCTATGCTGGAGGACAGAAAAATACGGTTTTTAAGTGTTAGTCTGAAACTTCGATATTCATTATTTTGTCAAAACTGCTATTGCTTCAATTTCTATTAGAGCTTCTGGCGAATAAAGAGCACTAACTTCTACAATAGTATCTGCTGGGTATGGTGCAGTAAAGTATTTTTTTCTTAGAGCAACAATTTTGTTAAAATTAGCCATATCCCGTAAAAATATAGTCACTTTCACAACGTTCTTCAAACTAGAACCTCCAGCTTCAAGAACCTTTTTTAAATTTTTGAACGTTTGTTCTGCTTGAACATCAAAATCATTTATACCTACAAGTTCTCCTGTTTCTCCATAGGCTGCTTGACCTGAAATATAAAGTACTTCTCCTACAACATAACCTTGGGCTAGATTGTAAGGTTTATAAGGGTCTGGGGTTATTTCAATATTTTTCATTTGCATAGAATTTGTTTTATTTTTTGTTAATGGCTTCTGGCATCCCGATCCGAAAACGAAGAGGAGTACTATACTTGTAATTCTTAAATTAATGAGCTTCATAATCAAGGCTTGTCAATCTTACTTTAAATTTTTTATTAAGAAATTCTTTATAACTCCTAAGTTGTGCTTTGATGTCTGCATTTTTTTCTACATCATAGAATTTTAATGATTTCAATAATTCCAAACCGAGATATCTATTCATTCCGTGAAACCCCGACATAGGGCCATTGTCAACACTAATTTCTTTAAAAAATTCGTCAGGTAAACTAAATGCGCCTTCAGGTGCATTCCAGCTTGTAGTAAGTACATAGTTTTTACCGTGTAACAAACCACCAGTACCATAATTAATCTCTGGATTTTTTTGGTTTCTCCCATCACTTATCCACATCCCCTTATCCTCGCCATAACCAGCTGTAAGTACTTCATCCAAATATTGCTTAAACTTGAATGGTAGATAAAACCACCAAATGGGGGTATGATAAATGATCGTATCTGCCCAAAGGTATTTGGTAACTTCTTCCTCTACATTGTATCCTTTCTCAATTTCTGTTGTTCTTACTAAATAATCGTTAGTCGATTCAAAATGAGCTTTTGTAAGGTCAAATAATGATTTATTGAATCTTCCTTGAGAGGCGGCAAAGGAGTGCCAGCCGTTAATAATTAATATATTCTGCATGATTTTAAGTTTATTTGAGTGTAAAATTAATTCATACATAAGACTCATAAAAATAATACAAATCATACCTTTGTATCATAAAAATAATAGTTATGGTAAATCTTGAATGGTATAGAACTTTTAAAGCTGTTTATGAAGAAGGTAATTTAACAAAGGCTTCAGAAATATTATTTTCATCGCAACCTGGTGTAAGTCTTCATATAGGTTCGTTAGAATCTTACATTGGTTTTAAATTGTTTGAAAGAACTTCGAGAAAAATGATACCAACAGAAAGAGGGCAAATACTTTATGATTACATTGTTGATTCTCTTAATAGATTAGAAAAAGCAGAACAACATTTTAAAAAGAAAGGGTTAGAGGAAAAACCAACTTTAAGCATAGGTATGTGTTCAGAGGTTTTTCAAGTTTTTTTTGAGCCTAACATTGGAACTCTTCAGTTTGATATTATAGCTCATTTTGGAGAATATCCACAAATGATAAAAGAACTCACAGAAGGAATATTGGACTTAGTTATCATACCTGAATTGGTCAATTCAGAGGGGGTTACATACAAGCCTTTTTTTAAAGAAAAAATACAATTAATAGCTGGTAAAAACACCGATACTGAGAATATTGAAAATTTAATTGCAGATAAAAAATGGGCAGAATTAGAACCAATTCTTAAAAAACAAATTTGGTATGGCTCACATAATGTAATGGAGTATTCTAAGGCTTTTTGGCATCAAAACTTTGATAAGAAAAAGCTTTTCAAACCTAATTTTTTAGTACCAAATATTATATCAATTATTAGGTGTATAAGTAATGGTCAAGGACTCGCTTTAGTGCCAGATTTTCTTTGTACAAAACAGTTAGAAAAAAATAGTGTGAAATTATTGTGGGAAGGACGTGTTCCTCTTGAAAATACATTTTATTTTGCTTTTCGCGAAAATTCTAGATTAACTAAAGAAATTACTCAAATCGAGAAGATAATTTCTCAAGAAATTGAAAAAATATATTGAAAGGGTTTAAAGATAGTACAACCATTAGCGACTATTTAAATTCACTCATTTTAGGTTTTACAGTTTTATATTTCGATATGTTTATTAATTACAAGTGTTACCGCTAGTAGTAACCTCACTTGGTGTTGTTGAGTTATTATCAATACATGAATATCTTGTGCCCCCAGTAGGTTGATAGATTGTATTATTTGTAATTTTTGTATCAAGATGCGCATCAAACAGTCTAATACCACTTCTATCACCTGGCCTAATGATATTACTACTAATATCTATATGCTTTGTATTTCCTACTTCTAGACCGCCATCTACTTCATTATTTCTAAATGTAATACCATTAGAATTTGAAAAAGTAATTGCTCTTGAACCGATAAATTTATTAGTATCAAAAACTACCTTCTGGTTTTCATGTGCTGCTTGATTATTCATTTGAGCAAAATAAACGAGAAAACCACTTGCTGATGTTATGGTATTGTTTTGTATCTCAATATCGTTATTATTGGTATTGGTAGCTTGTATTCCATTTTTTTCAACGGTAATTGTATTGCTATGGATTCTTGCTTTTGTTGCTTTGCTTAATTGAATTCCTGCCCCGCAATTGGTTATGGCATTATCATGTATATAGGCATCATAAGATCCAACTATAATTCCTGCGCTATATCCTTCTATGGTATTATGAGCTATTTCATTATTAAAAACAGTTTCTCCACTACCCGCTGCAAAAATGCCCCAACTGTCTGTTGCTGTTCCTACAGCTTTAAACTTATTGTTAATTATCTTTACTCCAGATACAAGTGAGTACACCACTCTAGTACCTATCTCATTATTCTCAACGGTAATATCTTGACCTATGGTCAATGTAAGAAACCCTCCTCTACTACCACTCTCTTTATTTCCTTTTATAGAGACATTAAAAACTCTTTGACGTTCTTTTAGCACTCCATTTTCATCTCTAAAACGTTCTGGTTCGATATTTATAGCGTAACCAACCTCGCCCCCATCTGTATTTTCAGAAGGTTGTCCCGCATCTATAAAGGTATTGTTTTCAATAGTAATATCTCTACCATCTACCAGTGCAATAGCCATTCTTCTTGAATTTTTTATGACACAATTTCTAATGGTCACATTTTTTGTAGGGTTATAATCTGGGTTATATGAAAAACCAAAAGAAAATATCGCAAATGTTCCTGAGGAACCGTCTTCAAAATTAACACCATCTACTACAATGTTTCTTCCTGAATGGATATAAAAAAGGTGACTTCCTTCTAATCCATTATCATCGGGTGAGAATACACGTTGGTCTCTATCGCCATATAAATTACCTCCTGTTACTGTTATATTTTCGGCATCTCTGACGGCTAATATTGCTCCCCCATTTCTATTATGTTTATCGCCAGGAAAAATTCTAAGATGGGTATTATCTGTCATTTCTAGGGTGAAATTTGATGGAATATTCACAGCCTCTAGTGTTGGGTACCAATTTGCATTGATAGCTGTACTGGTAGTCTTGGTTACTTCAAAAAAAGCGTCAAGCTTATCAATCTTAAAAGTAGAGGCTCCTAATTTTTTGGTAAAGAAAAAAACTTTTTCCAAAATTTCGGTGTTTTTTAATGCTACTTCAGAAGTAACCTTACTCCTACCTTCTACAATATCCCATCGCACCGCATAAAACTTAAATGTAGGAGATGCTAATGTTACGTCTCCTTCAACTTCTAATTTAGAGCTTAGGAGTCTTCCATCAATAGTACCAGTAGAAAATATAAGTTTTCCGTTAACAATATCTCCACCTGCAAACTCAAAATTCACATTCGATGGCAGCGTAACTGTTGCACCATCTAAGTCTAGTAAGCAATCTATTGTTATAGTGCTATTTGCTGTTAAGTTGGATAAATCAAAATCACAAGGAGTCGTGATACTATTTTCTGGAGTATCAGATATGATACCCTCTTCATCACCAGTCGTCGTGTCATCAAAACTATCCTTGCTACATGAAATAATGAATACTATAAAAACAAGAAATAAGTAATGTGTATGCTTTATTTTGGAACAAATCATAGATCGTAACAAGTTTAAAATCATTAATATAATCTCCTAATTAATAAAATTTTAATCAGAAAGCTTATTTATTCATAAAAAAAAATCAAAAAATTCATGCTATTTTATAAACTAAAAACGCTCTAGTTTATAATTTCTATTATTCGTATCTTTAATTCATGGATTTAGAAAAGATAAAAGTTGAAATAGGTAAGTTATCCATTGAAGATCAGGCTTTATTGGCGGCAGAACTTGAGAAATTGACTTTGAAAGGAAGTCCCGCAGTT